>NZ_JBQSVK010000020.1:0-50981 GCF_052376195.1 Psychrobacter sp. AOP7-B1-25 | reverse complement strand
ACAGCCAAACGCAAAAACGCGGCTTATTACTTAGGTTTATCATCTTTATGGCATGGGTTATAGGCATTGGCTTACTAATATCATTAGTAGCTTGCCAGCAAGTAAAAGCGCAAGGGGTAACTTATGAGCAGCGATAACCCTAAAACATTCATGGACGCTCAACTGGCCTATGCTAAATCAATACATGGCAGGGAACAGAAAAGGCGTGATAAAGAGATGCAACGCTACCACCAAATCAAACGGGCAGCGGACAAGATACAGCAATCATATGTTGATGACGGCAAGGAGGGTGACAGATGACCACACCACAAACCGACAGCCAAGAAAAAACCCGCGGCAAGGCGGGCTTAGTTAGCATTTTAGGTGAACATCAACCAGCAACGGCGCAAACGCTACAAGATGACGAACTGCTAAAGAAATTACACGATATTTTAGAACCTAACAGGCTATTAGATATTAAGACTAATTTATCAGTAAATCAAGGTGAACTACTAACCACTGACATGGTGGGCCTAGTATTGCATAACAAAGACTATGAGCCGGTAAACTTGTTATGCATGCCACCAAACGGCAAGCCCAAAGACTATGTAGTGACTGATCCTTTTGAAACGGCCGCTTTTATCATTGGCACGATGGACAGCGCTCACGAACGAATAGCCGTTAATAGCATAGCTGATGCCGTAGAGCTGTCTTATCTTTTGTTAGGCGAACCGGTAACAATACTAGCTAGCCGTGATGAGTGGTCATTTAATGATATGGTTAAGCATTTTTCACAAGATGCACCGGTTACCGTGATGACCACTTTAGATATTAAAGATAAGGTTACCAAGCCATTAATAGGCTCAAACGTGAGGGCCATTATTACCAGTGACAGAACAGTATTAGAGCATTTAGAATATGGCAACTTAACTTATCAGTCTATATTAGCCCTTGATGATACAAAGATAATCGACCTTAAAACCGTAGCATGGCCCACACCTGAACCATTATCAAGCGACCCAAGCAAACCGACACGCTACCCAATCGAAGCATGGCCGCCAATATTAAGAAAGCCAATAGAAGCGATTGCTTACTATACGCAAGTACCGTTAGCAATGGCAGGGCAAGCCGTTTTAGGTGCAATAGCCCATATAGGGCAAGCGCATATTGATGCACCGATGGGCAGCGAACACAAGCCAACGAGCCTTATTATCATTACAGAGGGCGAAAGCGGTACAGGCAAAACACAAGTAATGGGCCTAAGTCACTTTAAGATAGATCAGCATGAGAAGCAGCTATATTCTAATTATTTAAGTGACGTATCATCATGGGAAAATAATTTATTAAGTCTAAAAGGTAAAGACAGAGCCGCTTTTTTAGATGAAAACCCAAAGCCGCCTAACCCCGTTACTATGTTTGATGATGCAACGATTGAACCGCTTATTGATCGTTTTGTTGATGGTGAGATGTATAACGCCAGTTTATCCACTGATGAAGCAGGCCAATTTTTTAATGGCCACACTATGAAAAGTGACACCGCTGGCAGCGCGTTAGGCGCGATAACCAAGCTTTATAGTAGTGGCGTAGCAGGACGCACACGCTCACAAAAGAACGCTTACGCCAATCCAAGAACCAAAGCTTATGATGTGCGTATGACTTTTTTACTACAAGGACAGCGCGTAGTCTTAGAGAAAGCATTAACCGACCCACTAATGAGCGGACAAGGATTTTTAGCACGGGCTATGATTGCTTGCCCTGAGGACTTAAGAGGTAAAAGAGTATGGAATGATCCAAAGCGTAGGAATGACAGGCCACATGATAACCCTTGCTTAATAGACTACTGGTCACGCTGTCAAAGCTTACTTGACCCACTGCCAGCCAATCTACCAAACGACAGCACAGGCGCACCTAGTCGCATTAAAATGCAATGGGCAAGCAATGAAGCATTACAGGCTTTTGAGGACGGTATGCAAGCGATAGAGAACCGCCAAGCAAGCGGACAGGTTTTAGAGTATCTCAAAGCTTACGCCTCACGTATGGCAGAAAATGCCACGCGCATAGCCTCACTAATGGCATTCTTTGATGGACGCAAAACCGTTACCACTGATGATATAAAACGCGCCTTTATGTTAGTGGAGTATTCAACTACTGAACGCTTACGTTATCTTGATGCAATGCCCACAGGTGAACAGAACGACAGCGAGAAGTTAAGCAACTGGCTAGTGGATAAAGCAAAAGGTAAAACACCGCATAAACTAGGTAGGACTTATATATCAAATAATGCACCTAGTCCGATGCGTAAGAATACTAAGCTATTGCAAAATGAGCTTGATAAGTTAGAAGCCGCTGGACATATCAAACAAGAATTAGAGGGCCGCATGAAAGTTATCTCTATTAATCCAAAACTTTATAAGTAATGTTTGATACCTAAGAAACCTTGCTTAAACTGCTTAATTAGCCTCTATCCTTTATGGTTAGGGGCTTTTTGTTAAGACAGCCAAATCTTAAGCTTGCTTAAACTGCTTAAACTGAACTTAAAAGGCATTATTTAAAACGAACTTAAGCAACTTAAGCAGACTTAAGCAAACGCCTATCTTAAGCCAATCGCTTACCATTCATACGTTACAGCCAATTTAAGCAACTTAAGCAGCTTTTGATAGGGTATAAAGTGTTATTGCAGGCATGACTATCATCTAAGTATGGAAAACATGAGGTTAAATATATTCACTATGCTATGATAAAGATGAATTTACCTAATGATTTAGATAACAATTAGAGATCATCATGCCAGCCATTGCCACCACTCGCAGCCTTAGCGACTATTCAAAGATTAATATCTCAACATATCGCCAACAGATGAAACAAGCGGCCGAACCCTTTTTAGATATTAATTATCAATACCGCGGCAAGGCTTATGACTACTCTATCCAAGTATCAAAGACCCCATGCAATTATGGCGGCTATCGTCATTGGTTTTTATGCCCGTCATGCTCAAAGCGTACAAGCGTTTTATATTTTGCTGGCTTGTATGTTTGCCGTCATTGTATTGGTGCAAATTATGGCAGTCAGCTACAGCAACCAATAGACCGCTTATTCAGTCGCTTACATACGATTAGACAGCGTTTAGGCTGGCAAGCAGGGATTGCCCACGGCATTGGTGAACGTCCTAAAGGCATGCACCACAGCACGTATAACAAGCTGGTGAACGAGCATGAGCAGCTAACAGCTAAGGTATGGCAATCAACACTTGATAAACTAAATTGCACCCATTGAGGCTAAAAGATGCGACTACCTGACATTAACGACCTGATACAAGATTTACAGTTAGCCAAGCAGATAGCGATTGAGGATAGAAACCCAAACGCCTTAATCATGGCAACCATTAGCCAAGCAAAGTTACTAGGATTAGATAAGCCAGTGATTAGAGATGTTAATGCCGATGCTGTGCAGTCAATTAGTGACCTGATGAACGAATTGGCAGACGATGAAACTACAAGGGCGGTAACTTATGAAAGTAACGATTAATGACTTAATAAAAGAATTAGACGATGCAAGGCAGACAGCCAAAGAGAACGGGCAAGCATCTGCTATGGTGGCATCAATACTAGCTAAGGCTAAATTACTAGGACTTGATAAAGCAGACAGCGAACTTAATAACGAACCACAGCCAGTACAAATCATAGTTAATGTTAAGAACGCTCGCAAACCTGATAGAGTGTGTTAGTTTTCGGACACGTTAGAGGGGGGCTATAAATCGAGATTAAACAGGCAAACCACATAAGAGCGCCACTATTCACACGCTCAAGAAAAAAACCGTTTCAAAAAGAGGTTAACACACCAAAACATAGCTGAACCCTTACAGGTCATAGCCTAATGCCTACAATTAATTGAAGTGGCTGTGTTAACAAAGTTAAAAGAGGTTAAAGCAAAGAGCAATAGCTAAACTTTTAATTACGCGAACGCATAAAAATCACTTAGGCAGCGGTCACCACTAATAAAGACCTAAACAATTATACCGCCCTATGGCTACAATCAAGCATAGGTAGCTATAAAAATGGCTACCAAAATGGCTACCAATTTATACCAAGCGTTAAAAATTTATATTAAAAACAATCACTTATACATATACAAAAGACTGGCAATAGCCAGTCTTTTGTATATCAAACGATTAAAAGTTAAGCAGGTTTCTGTGGCTTCTTTAGATCCAGACCAACAGTACACTGTTGCAGATCTTTTTGCATTGCCTTCACATAAGGCAGGCCAGATGGATCCTTTTTATCTTGTGCGTAGCTTTCTATTTCCCACATCTGACCGATGGTCATGTTACTACGTACGTCAATAGTACAGTTGCACAGTTTGGTCGCGTTGCTTTTGTCAGCGACCTTGTATTTGACTGCGCCATCGACACATGAGTTGATATTTTGTTGCTTAATGTCGGCGGCGTTGGCTTGTGGCATTGCAAATAGGGCAGCTAAGGCTAGGGGTAGTACTGGCAACAACTTCATAGATTTCCTCTTACAGGTGGCGTCAATTTTGTGTATTTTGTTCAATGCAAAGTCAACTCATTAATATATGAGTGACTAATATTGTTATATACATCGTTCGATAGATACAATCGTCCATACGATAGCAAGTATGTCGATTAAAATACAAGAACGACATGCTGTGTTAATGCAAGCGAATGTTGCGCAAATGTTGACGGGCAACATCGCTGAATGCAGTATTTAACGTTAGCGTGTAGTTTGCTCAATATAATCTGGATACAAGGAAGGCAAGTAAAGGTACCGTAACTAGCCTAAGCGCGCCTGATAGCGTATCCAGTTTATATAGGATTTACCCAAATTAATTAAGATTGATAATGAGTAGGGTCGGTTACGCCAGCTTGGGCAAAGCCCTGACGACGCAATGCGCAGCTGTCACAAACGCCGCAAGCAAGACCATCGGCATCTGCGCGATAGCAAGAAATTGTCTGCCCGTAATCGACACCTAACGATAGGCCAAGCTCGATCGTTTGTGCTTTTGACAATTGCTGTAATGGTGTTTGAATCGATAAACGATGACCAGTAACGCCTGCTTTTGTCGCAAGGTTGGCCATATGTTCAAAGGCAGCTATATACTCTGGGCGACAATCAGGATAACCAGAATAGTCAACTGAGCTGACACCGATGACGATATGATTGGCATCAGCCACTTCGGCAACTGCTAACGCGTACGATAAAAAGATAGTATTACGCGCAGGCACATAAGTATTGGGGATAGCGTCGTTGTCAATTTCATCGCGTTTTTTGCTAGGGAATTTATCTGAATCCCCATCTGGCACGATCATGCTGTGATCTGTTAGTGATGAGCCGCCCAATTGTGCGATATCAATATCAATGATTCTATGATTGACGCCTGCTGTATCAGCGATGGTCTTCGCGGCGACAAGTTCACTATTATGACGTTGACCATAGTCAAAGCTAACGGCTGTCACTGATGCATAGCGTGATTTTGCCCAATATAAGCAAGTCACCGAATCGAGACCGCCTGATAAAAGGACAACCGCATTTTGGCTTTTGGTAAGAGCTGCTAAGTCAGCATCTGATACTTGATCGGAGGTATTTTGCAAAGTAACGTTAGTCATAGTGTTGTCTATTATTGGTTTACGAAAACGGTTATTTTAGCAAAAATACGTCTATTACAGAACCATGAAGCGACCAATCACGCGTCACTAAGCTGCCAAAGCCAATTTAAACAGTATCGTCATAAAATAAAGTTTGTATTACTGCCATCTTTTCAATCTGTTAGCAATATTTGTTATAATCGCAGCTTTTAAAGCATTGGTCATCTGATACCGCTGACAATGTCTTTAAATATTTATCGTAAATCGCTTTATAGTAAAATCACCCTTATAAAGATATTGAGTAACTTATGACCGCAGCAACCTTATTTACGCCAAATACTCCTTCTCAAGCTGATGATGCATCTAACGCAATGAGCTCTGATAGTCAGGCTTTAGACCTCGATACTAATAGTAAAGAGTACGATGACATCTCTGAAGATGGCAGTGATGAGGACATGATTGACGAGCAGTATGCTAATGCGCAGTCACCTACCGAATCAGCGTACTTTCGTAAACTACAAAAGAAGCTACGTCGCCAAGTTTCTTGGGCAATCCGCGATTTTAATATGATCGAAGATGGTGATGTGGTGATGGTCTGTGTTTCAGGTGGTAAAGACAGTTATACCTTACTTGATATTCTATTATTATTAAAACGCATTGCACCAATTCATTTTGATATCGTTGCGGTGAATCTTGACCAAAAGCAGCCAGGATATCCAGAAGATATCTTACCTGCGTATCTAAACGAGCAGGGCATCGCTCACTATATTTTAGAAAAAGATACGTATAGCATCGTCAAAAGCGTGGTACCAGAAGGTAAGACTTACTGCTCGGCTTGCTCACGTCTGCGCCGCGGATCACTATATGGTTTTGCTAAACAAATTGGTGCAACTAAGATCGCTCTTGGTCATCATCGTGACGATATGCTTGCGACGTTCTTTTTGAATCTATTCCATGGTGGTGCACTCAAATCAATGCCGCCCAAGCTATTGAGCGATGATAAGCAAAATATGCTGATTCGTCCATTGGCGTATGTTGAAGAAAAAGACATTATTGAGTACGCTAAATTAAAGGAATTTCCAATTATTCCTTGTAATTTGTGTGGCAGCCAAACCAATCTACAACGCGCTATCATCAACGATATGCTGCGTGAATGGGATGATGCTCACCCGCAGCGTTTGGCGTCTATTTTTAAGGCAATGCAAAACGTAGCGCCATCACAGTTGGCTGATCGCGAGCTGTTTGATTTTGAAACACTCAGCCTTGACCGTGATAATGATGAGCGTTTATTTGAGGGTGATAATATTCAGGCTGGGCAGACGGATAGTCTTGCTGAGATTGGTTTACCTGTAACACCAAAGACGCAAACGTTTAATCCTAAGTTTGCTAGTGACAAGTCTTATTCAGTAGAGGCGGACGAAACTGCGCAAAACGAGCGAAAATCCCAAAAAATCCCAACGATTAATCCAGTAATTTAGTAGTTTGTGAATTAGGGTGTGTTGAATAAATTTTATTAAATAGCATAAAAAAACCAGCCACTCATAAAAGATTGGCTGGTTTTTTTATGTCTACATATTATTGATAGCGTTAACTCTTAGCGAAAACTGGTAGTGGGTCAAAGCTGACCTCTGAGCGAGGTAGTTTTGCAACATCTTGCATGCGCCAATCATCTTTACCATCATTGCTAACCTGTAGATAATACTTAGCTTTTACAGGATCAATATCAACTTGCGCACTGTATTTATTGCTCTCAACATGCTTAAGTACAACGTCGCGGTCTTTTTTGATATCTGTTGCGTGAGAAATAGAAAGCTCTAACGTATCAGGATAGGTGAGCGGTGTGCCATTTAGCAGCTTGCCTGACTGGAGGCTTTGCTCAGGATAGTTGAGATAAAATACAATATCGCCATTTTCTGCAAATTGCATTTGTCCATGTAAGTCTAGGTCATAGGTGAGTTTGTCACGAGACACATCATGATAGAGCGTCTTACCATCCATATACCAATCGTCACGTACCACGCTATCACGGATTTGGTAGGAGTAATAAACAAACCAAATACAAGCAATGACGACTGCAGCTGGCATGCCAATCACAAAGATAACGACCATGTAATTTTTATACCATGGCTGCGTATCTTGATGTTTAAAGTTCGGTGTTGGAGTAGACATAAAATACCTATGCATCAGATACGTATTCAATAAATATCTATTAAATAGACATCTATAAATTGCATCAACGGATAATTTGGCGGCTAAACGCTGCCAGTTTAATGATAAAACATTTATTCGATAGCCTTTAGTTAGAATAACTAGCTATAGACTACCGAATGACATACATGAAGTTAAATTACGGGTGTTTTAGTCGTTTACTGACCTTGAGTCGTAAAGATATTTTGTTTACTTACCTTATACTCATCATTTTCGCTGTTCACATTTAGCGTTATAGGTGTTTGGCCAAATTCTATCACATCAGGGTCACCATAAATACTAACTGGCATATCAAAGCTTTCACCCGCTTCTAATGGTACATCATTAAAACGAAGTTCTAAACTCAACCCATCTTGCGGCGCAAGCGTTATCTTATAGGTATGAGCTTCTTGTGTTTTATTGGTTAGCTTGACGATATAGCTGTTTTCGATCATACCTTGATTATTGATAGAAGACAGCTGATTGCGATCGCGGCGGATATCAATTTCTAATGGTACACGATCGGTCAACGCATATATGACGCCGCCACATAGTACGGCCAACAGCGTTAAGTATGCAAACAGTCGTGGACGCAGTACGCGGCTCGGTTCTTTTTCTGCTAGCTGACGCTCGGTCGTATACCGAATCAAGCCACGCGGATAGCCAACCTTGTCCATTATATCATTACAGGCATCGATACAAGCAGCACATTGGATACAGGCAACTTGCAGGCCATCTCGAATATCGATACCAGTAGGGCAAACCTGCACACACATCGTACATTCAATGCAGTCGCCTAAGTGCTCTGGATTGGTGCCTTTTTTACGTGCACCGCGCGGTTCACCACGCTCATAGTCATAAGATACGATCAATGTATCTTTATCAAACATCACACTTTGAAAGCGACCATAAGGACAAATCTGTACACACATCTGCTCACGCATGTAGCCTGCATTGGCGTAAGTAGCAAAGGTAAAGATAAACATTGAGACCCAGATCCATGTTGGCCAGTCAGGAAAAGGAATCACGCCTATTGATTGCCAACTATGATATAGAGAATCTGTCCCTGCCACATAACTAACAAAGGTCGCCGCTGTAATCACAGAAAGCAAAAACCAAATTGAATAGATAATTGTGCGTTTGAATATTTTGCTCGCACTTAACGGTGCTTTATCAAACTTGTTACGCTTATTACGATCGCCAATCACCCATTTTTCGACATATTGATACAGATGCGTCCATATCGTTTGAGGACAGGCGTAACCACACCAAACGCGCCCTGCATATACTGTCACCATAAACAGCGTAAACGCAGCAATAATCGCAAAAGCTGCAATAAAATAAAAATCTTGCGTCAAAAACGTCATGCCAAAAATATAATAATGCTGCGATGGCACATCAAACCATATTGCTTGTCTATCATTATAGCGCAGCCATGGTAGAAGTAAAAAAGCCGCCAAAAGAGCATACATCGTGATGACGCGAATATTTTGATAAAAACCTGTGACGAACCTCGGGTGCACGCGATGCTTAGTTGCATCAAGATCGACTTGTTGTACAGGAATTTTATTGGGTTTTTGTGCTGACATAAACGTGCCTCTTTAAAAAAAGAATCAGTCTGCTGGCATGATGAACAAACACCTCTAGTGTCGAGGTATAGGGTTTTATGATGTTATCAATGTCAGTAAATAGCGGATAGAAAATTCGATAGGAAACCTTCTAATCTGCTTACCAAATGATCGATTGTAAATATAGTCGGTTCAACAGAGTTTCGATACAAAGGAAGAGGGGTGAAGGTACTATAAGTAGTAGACTAAACGCGCCTGTATCTGAGTTATGTGAAATTGACTATTGCTGTGTGTAATAAAGTCATAGCTATATAAAGCAATGACCAATAGACTATTTTAAAAAATAGCTATTTTAACATTCTCCTTTCTAATAATGGGTTGATAATCCTAAAAAGCAATAAATATATGAGAACGATTTCTAGTTGTTTATAGCCGCTCAGCATTGTTATTTCTAAATGAAAATCAATACCATTATATGCAAAAAGGAGAACTGCAATAACAGTTCTCCCTTCATTAAATCTCACCCATATTTAGTGCAGGAGCAGCGTTTTAGTTAGCAATTGCTTCTTCAGTTGCTACAGGCTGAGTAGCTGCAGCAGTAACAGGCGTTGCGCTTGTTTTATCTGATAGTGAGTAGATGTAAGCGGCAAGCAGCATAATGCGCTCATTACCTAGCTTAGTTTCCCACTGAGGCATAACACCAGCACGACCATAACGTAGTGTCTCACGAATAGTCTCGCGATCGCCACCATACAGCCAAATATTATCAGTTAAGTTTGGCGCACCTGCTGAAATCATACCTTTGGCATCAGGACCATGACAAAGAACACAATTGGTCGGTTCATTGAAAATAACTTTACCTTGAGCCACTTTAGTTTGATCAAGCTCATAGTCATTTTGGTTGCCAGATATAGCTAAAACATACTCAGCAACGGCACGAACACCATCTTCACCAATTTGATCACGCCATGCTGCCATACCGCCAATACGCCCATTGTGCAGCGTGGTCAGAATATTGCCAGCTTCGCCACCATATAGCCAATCATTATCAGTTAGGTTAGGGTAACCAGGTGCACCTTTGGCGTTAGAGCCATGACATACAGAACAGTTCTGTAAGAACAAACGGCTACCAACTTTTAGGGCATTTGGGTTTTCAGACAGTTTTTCGACGTAAGGAGCAAGTTCTGTTACTTTCTCGTCGATTTGAGCCTGCAAATCTGCTGGTGGATTTTCACTACGACGCATAGTCGCTTGCAACTCGTTTAATGTTGCCAAAGTCGTCGTCGCGCCTGCAGCATCTGCTTTTACCAGAATACTTTTTTCAAAGTTATCGGTAAATACTTTATTATTACTTTCAAGCTCACTGAACAACTCGTTTTTAGAGGTCCATGGTACAGTCTCACCGTCAACTTCTACGGTAGCGATACCTTCCCAGTGTTTAGGGAACATAGCTGGAAAGAATACCCAGTACGCGACACCCCAAACGATCGAGCCAAAAAATATCACCAACCACCATTTAGGAAGCGGCTTGTCGTATTCTCGGATACCATCATATTCATGACCAGTGGTACCGTCTTCCTCAACGTCTGGTTTGTATTTTAGTACAAACAGCAGAACGCCAAGAATAAAAAGCCAGCAACCGAAACTGATTAGCGTGATCCAAGAACTCCAAAAAAATGTCATCATTTATCCTTATTGCGCTGCTCTTCAGACAGAGATTTTATATCCTCGTCATCAAGCGCAAGTTGTGCATCTTCTTCGAAGCGTTTTTTGTTTTTTGGCGAATACGCCCACCATGCAACGCCTACGAAGGCAATAAAGGCAGAAACGGTCGCAATTGTTTGTAATTCACCAATACCCATTAGCGCTGTCCTTCCATTGCGGTACCTAACTGCTGTAGATAGGCGACCAAAGCGTCAAGCTCAGTAGCACCAAGCACTGCATCAGGAGCACCTTCAATGTCTTCTTCAGTATAAGGAACACCGAAGCGATCGCGGAATAGACGCATTTTAGTTTGAACGTTTTCGCCATCTACTTCGTTAGTAGCCAACCAAGGGAAACCTGGCATCACTGACTCAGGCACTAGTGAACGTGGCGCAATCAAATGCTGCTTTTGCCAGTCTTCAGAATAACGGCCACCAACACGTGCTAAATCTGGTCCAGTACGTTTCGATCCCCATAAGAATGGATGATCCCACGTTGACTCAGCGGCACGTGAATATGGTCCATAACGTTCAACTTCTGCACGTAGTGGGCGAACCATTTGAGTATGACAAACGTGACATCCTTCACGAATATAGATATCACGTCCTTCAAATTCAAGCGCTGTCCAAGGCTCCATGGCAGGAAGGGGCGCATTCACGCCACCTTCTTCAGGACCCTTGTTATCATAGATCAATGGTACGATTTCGACTAGCGTTGCAAAACTAATAGCAATCACAATACCAATGACTAACAAGCCTGTATTTTTTTCAATAATTTCATGCGGTGAACCAGCCATGATCGCTCCTTATACGTTAGCTGTCGAAGGTTTTTCGACACTAGGTTCATGATCCGTTGGATCAGCGACATCTACAGGCTTACCTTCTGGCATTTTGAGTGTTTTATAGCAGTTGTAAGCCATCACAAACATACCCGATACATATAAGAAGCCACCAAATGCACGACCAATATATGGAAAATGTGAGAATTCAACAGTATCAACGAAGCTATATACCAAAGTACCGTCTGGATTAGTAGCCAGCCACATCATGCCTTGGCCAATACCTGATATCCACATAGAGACGATATAGAAAATCGTTCCTGCAGTCGCTAGCCAGAAATGCGTGGTGATTAAGCTGATAGAATACATCTTTGGTTTGTTATAAATACGTGGTAACAGTACGTATAGCGAACCAATCGTAATCATACCAACCCAGCCAAGTGCGCCTGAGTGTACGTGACCAACCGTCCAATCAGTGTTATGCGATAGTGCATTCACTGTCTTGATAGACATCATTGGGCCTTCGAATGTTGACATCGCGTAGAACGACAATGCCACAATCATAAAGCGAATGATCGGATCAGTACGTAGCTTATCCCAACTACCTGATAGCGTTAGTACACCGTTAATCATACCACCCCAAGATGGTGCGAATAGGATGATTGAGAAGACCATCGCAAGAGACTGCGTCCAATCAGGAAGCGCTGAATAATGCAAATGGTGACCACCAGCCCACATATATGAAGCAATTAATGCCCAAAAGTGAACAATAGATAAACGATAAGAATAGATAGGACGGCCAATCTGTACAGGAACGAAGTAATACATCATTCCAAGGAAAGCTGCCGTTAAGTAAAAACCTACCGCGTTATGCCCGTACCACCACTGCACCATCGCATCAGTTGCACCGCCAAATAGCGAATAAGATTTGAACGCACTAACAGGAATCGCCATGCTGTTTACGATGTGTAGTAGTGCAATCGTAATAATGAAGGCGGCAAAGAACCAGTTAGCCACATAAATATGTGAGGTTTTACGTTTGATGAGCGTACCAAAAAATACAATGGCATAAGAGATCCATACCAAGGCAATTAAGATATCGATAGGCCACTCAAGCTCAGCGTATTCTTTTGTTGAGGTTAAGCCTAGAGGAAGGGTAATAACGGCGGATACAATAACCGCCTGCCAGCCCCAAAAGGTAAACCAAGCTAAGTATGGCGCAAATAAACGTGTTTTACAGGTACGCTGAACGATGTAGTAAGACGTTGCGAACAGGGCTGAGCCACCGAACGCAAAAATCACCGCATTGGTATGCAGTGGTCTTAAACGACTAAAGGTCAGCCATGGAATGTCAAAGTTGAGTGCTGGCCATGCTAACTGTGAAGCAATGAACACACCAAGACTCATGCCGACGATGCCCCAAACGACAGCCATGATCGTAAAAAATCTTACGACAGTAATTTCATACTCACGGTCAACTGGGGCGACTGCTGTGTTTTGTAAACTCATTGGATGATTCCTTTACAGCCCGAATTATCAACAGAATTAACCAACAATCTATGCTGTCTGCACCATAAATACTCTCAAATTCATATTTATACTAGCGCCAACGCATGTTGTTTTTTGACTTACTTAACGCAATGATGTCATTAATTATCAATTTAAACCTTTGTTATCTATCAGTTGATACTAATAAATAGAAATAGGCACTTCATGCACCTTGCTTAAGGTCAATCGATAGTAGGATTGTTAATAGGTCATCAAGGTAAGTAAGAATACGCGCCGTTTTCAGCATCAAACATCTTATAAGGCTAAATATGTATCTTAATTATTACGAAAAAATCTGTACTAATGAAGATAGATACCCATATCTATAGGGCTATTAAAACGCATTGACCATAGATGTATGCTAGCGGCGGCTGACAAAAAACACGATTATGTAATGTTTGGTTAAAACTCCCGACTCTGTTTAAGGGTATTGTAACGCAATCCTAATCAAATATCATCAGAACTGTGTGCCAAAATACAAACTCTTTGGTATAAATGTTAGCGAGCAACTTATTATTGCTATGCTACTCCTCTATTTTATACACAATTTTGTCACTATTCTAGATGCTCACTTTAATTCAATAGGGGAAAAGGTCTTTAGACATAAGCGCAGGCCTGCAAAGAAGTTTTGTAACAATAATATTGCTGTGCTAATAAATAGGTTTTACTTCTTATCAAGTCGCCATTTATAATGAGGTTGAACGTCATTAATGGCTATGTGTTGCATAGATCTATTGATAGCAATCATTTTAATAATTCTACATTTTAATAATTTTAACAGTCAGGCTAATTGTATATTGAATAGTATTGGTCTGACAGAGTATCAATTAAGGATAATATAGTATGGCAGTTTTTTTGACAGATGAATGGTTTGAGCAAGTAGAAACAATGGGCAGCGAAGCAGGTGAGTTAAACTTACCACCAGTACTGGCAAATATGGTCGTTAATCTAAAAGTAGCTGAAGCTGATAAAAATATCGAAGCCAACTTTGCAAATGGCCTGTTGCATCGCGGATTAAATGATAATGCAACGACGACATTGCTATTAGATCGCGATATTCTACAGTCTATCATTACTGATTTTGATACCAATCAAATCATGGGTGCCTTTATGAGTGGTAAAATCCGTGTTGAGGGCGATATGTCACAGTTGATGGCAGTACAGACTGCACGTCCAAGCGCAGAGCAAAAAGAGCTATACACTCGCATTAAGTCAATGACGACAATGGCTTAATCGCATATTCATACGACTTTTACGTTACGTTTTTAACTATAAGAGTTCATAAGATATAAAAAAGCCCCTAATTCATATTAGGGGCTTTTTTAATGGATAGAATATGTTATGCATGTATTGGGCAGGCCAATTAACTGGCTTTTGATTGTTGTGATGTGTCTTTCTGGTTTTGTTTGTAGATTGCTGCTTGCAGCCAGACGTTTGCTTGCACATAGTCGTTTACTTTAATGGCAGCAGTCTCTGTAGTATTGAGTGCACCAATGCGCATCACAAATGGGTCTGCATCTTGTTCACGCAGTACCACCACGTCGAACAGAATAATTGATTTGCCGTTAAATACAGTGTCTTGCTTACCGAGTACTTGACCTTGACACCATGCTTCATCTTCTTGTCCTAGCGTATCGCCGAACAAGTAAGCGCACATATGGCCTAAGTTAATCTCAACAGGTGCCATTTGCTCTTTAGTTTCAGGTTTCCATTCACTGATTTGCTCTTGCAAGTCATCAGGGATTTTTCCATCATTTGCTGCCACGATGTCGTTAAAGGCGCGGTGATAACGGATAGACTCTTGGTCTTCGACCATGATGACTTCGTTTTGCTCGCTTGGCTTAATTTCATGCGCCCAAGCACTAAAGTTCACATAGTAAGAAGTGTCGCGTTGATACAAATGACGGTTGGTTGTGTAGAGTTGATCAAACGCATAAATGATACTGCCATCAGCGGTACGTAAACGTAAAACAGCATCATGCGAGTTGTCATTGGCAATGACACGCTCAATTTTACAGTTCAATCCATAAGGACTATCGACACAAGGGTAGGCATTAATAAAGCATTCAGGCTTGCCATCTTTCATTGCGAGCACTTGATTGATATGACAAGGCTGATCTTCTGATAGAAGCAAACAGCTGTCTTGTGCGCTAACGTTATTGTTCAGGCCTTTGGGCATTGCAGCGACTTCGATCATCTTTTGTAGCCATTCAGGCACATCGTGACTCATATCATCGGTCAGAATGCGCCAGTGATCAGCGTGACCTGCAGACTGCTCATCGGTCAACGTAATCTTGGTGGGAGATTGAATGTTTTTGTATTGATAATTTATGGTCATGAAAATACTCAGAATTAAGTCAACGTGAGGTTTTTATCTAGTACTGTATTTGCTTATATACTATCCAATATTTTAAATGATTAGTTTATGATGGTCAGCGATATTATCAGTAAATAGTGCGTAAACCTCAATGAGGGGTTAATGACAATTGTCTTTAGCATATAATATATAGGTATTGGTACAGTTAATAGCAAGCCCCCTATAAAAAATAATAACAAAACCCAGTTTTTTGGTAAAAAATACTCTCTGTTGTTGCTAATGACTGGCACATATCAGCTAGTTTGTGTCAAACTAGCTCCCTTTTGACAGCTGTTATTGGCTCGTCTGACACCCTGTTTTTGTGTTTGATTTATATGTGAGTAGGGGTAACTGTATGATGCATTTACTGCTGCTCGTTATGCAACCTATATAAAGTCGCACGTAGATAAGATAAAGAGTTTGAATATGTTTCGTCCTTTAGCGTTATTTATCGGCTTACGATATACCCGAGCAGAACGTAGTAATGGCTTTATCTCCTTTATATCACTCATCTCGATGATTGGTCTAACGCTTGGGGTTGCCGTATTGATTACGGTGCTATCAGTCATGAATGGTTTCGACCGTGAACTGAAAACCCGTATTTTGGGGATGGTGCCACAGGCTACAGTGGTCTCATCAGAAATCATTGGTGACTGGGAACAGCTAGCCGATGAGATTAAAGAAGACCCAGAAGTGGCTGCTGTGGCACCTTTTATTCAACTGCAAGGGATGCTGACATCAAACGGTCAGGTCGCAGGTATCATGGTGACAGGTGTCGAGCCTGAATATGAAAAAAACGTCTCCATCATCAATGAGCATATGATTGAAGGTAGCATTGATACCCTACAAAGTGGTGATTTCAGTATCGTGTTGGGCGAAGAGATGGTGCAGTCTTTGGGCTTGCAGATAGGGGATAAAGTGACGCTTGTATTGCCAGAAGCGTCACCATCGCCAGCTGGTGTGATACCGCGTTTTAAGCGTTTTACTTTGACAGGTATTTTTACGATCAGCCCAGAAGTCGACAGCCTCATGGCGTTTATTCCGATGGGAGATGCGGCAAAATTACTACGCTTGCCAGAGGGTGCGCAGGGCGTACGCATGAAGCTTAATGATATCTTTACTGCGCCGATAGCTTCGGAAAAAGCGGCTGCTATAGCACCTGAGAGGTTATATCCAAATGATTGGACACAGACTCATGGCAATCTATTTGGTGCAATTCAAATGGAAAAAGCGATGGTCGGTCTATTACTATTTTTGATTATTTTAGTTGCCGCTTTTAATATTGTCTCAAGCCTAGTCATGTTGGTTACCGATAAAAAAGCGGACATCGCAATTCTGAAAACTTTTGGTGCGTCTCCTCGTTTGATTACTCAAGTCTTTATGGTACAGGGTGTGGTCATTGGTGTGATTGGTACTATCGCCGGTACGATATTGGGTGTGATATTTGCGCTTACGGTTAGCGATATTTTAGGTTTTATTAATCAAGCCTTTGGCCTGAACCTATTTGATGCGTATTTTGTCAATTACTTGCCATCGCAGTTACGTTTGTTGGATGTGCTATTAATTACAGGTGCGTCGTTTGTATTGAGCTTTTTGGCGACGATCTATCCAGCGCGCCGGGCGGCTAAGATTCAGCCTGCTCAAACGCTACGCTATGAGTAATCCCAAGCGCCTAAATATCGAAATAAATACCGACACAAATAAAATAAAGGAAGCGTTATGTCTGCCATTTTAGAGGCGACCAATATCAACAAGATATATGATGAAGGCGCGGTCAGTACGCAAGTATTGACTGGTCTTGACCTGACTGTTCACGCGGGCGAGCGCATCGCTATCGTTGGAACCAGTGGTTCGGGTAAAAGTACGCTGCTACATTTGCTGGGCGGTCTAGATACGCCAACCAGTGGTGAGGTTTGGTTGCATGGTCAGTTATTGAATAGCATGAATGAAACTGAGCGCGGGGCAATGCGTAACAAGCATTTGGGCTTTATTTATCAGTTTCACCATTTATTGGCAGAATTTACTGCAATCGAAAACGTCGCCATGCCGTTACTGATGCGTCCAAAAGTATCAACGACTGATGCTCGTAAGCAAGCGGTTGAGATTTTAGAAAATGTTGGCCTCGAGCATCGTTTGATGCATAGACCCGGTGAGCTATCAGGTGGTGAGCGTCAACGTGTAGCGATTGCACGCGCGCTAGTCACTAAGCCGTCGCTTATCTTGGCGGATGAGCCAACAGGTAACTTGGACTACGACAATGCCCAAAGCGTCTTTGGCCTATTGTCAGAGCTACAAAGCACCCTGCAAACGGCGCTACTTATGGTGACGCATGATCGCAATTTAGCAGCGCTTGCTGACCGTCAGCTGTTGCTACGCAATGGACATTGGGAACAGTATTAATTTTATAAGGATGCGTAAAATGAGTGAAGATGACAATCCAATTGCGGCTTTTGGCAGTGCCGAAGAGGGTGATGAGCCGTTAAAACCTTACATCGATCCAACTTTGTTTGAAACGCTTGATAGACAGGCGCAAACCGAGTTGCTAACGCCTGTGTTTGATGCCATCACTTTGGCTGGGGTGGATTATGACCTGAAAGTCCAAGACAGCGCGGCAGGCAAGCGTTATACACTCTGTAAAAATGATGAAGTCATTGAGATCGTGCCGATGGATAGCAATTTCACTGACAAAATCTTAAATGCTATAGAGAATAGTAAAAAAGAATGAGCTGTGCTGGCTAAAGTGTAAGCGTTATAGCAGAGTAATAAAATCAGATGAATTTATAGTTTCTCAGATTTTTCAGAAGTCTTTGGCTGTCGCTTCTGCCAGCTCGTCACGGTCTTGTAACGCCAAATGGCCTTAAATGCCAAGCCACAAATAAGACTGGTGACAACGGCCAAAATGGTTAGCCCTATACAGAATGCAGCAAGCGATACTGTACCACGATAAGTAATAAACGGATTGGCACCGTTGGATAATGCCCATAAGCTAAAATCAGCAATCATTCTACCGATAAAACGCAAGCTAATCATGGGCGCATCAATAATCTTTGCACCGATATAGTAACCAGCATAAAAGATGGGCAAGCTAGTGACTGGGTTGGTAATCCATGTTAGACCGAGTGCCATAGGAACATTGGCGCGAAAAATAAGCGAGCCAATGAGTGCCAGTAACATCTGTCCTGGCAACGGAAAAAATGCACTTAGTACACCGATATAGACGGCCTTATTTAGGCTGTGTCGATTGAAATGCCATAACCTTGGATCAGCCAAGTGCGGTGCAAACAGCTTTAAAGTTCGACTTTCTAAGATTTTCTCTGGTGTAGGAAGTAGGTCTTTTAGACGTTTTTGGGGCACAGGATCGCCTTTAATCATTAACTACAGTCTACTCAATGGTGTTGAGAAGCTGGTATAGAGTAATATATGGTGAGTAGGATAAAGGTTAGAATACACAGAATGGTGGTGTCAGATAGTTACCACTTAATACGTTGCTTCAGTATAGGGTAATATAAATATAAATGCTATTGCATCACGTGTCATTTGCTATGGTAAGTAACCATATCTGGTAGAATAATATGTAAGTCATCAAGCAAGGAGTGCTGGTGTACTGGTTAATTGGTAGCCTCATAATTATAGTTATGATGGGTGTATTGGCAGCCTCAGATAATGTGAATTTGCCAACTGATCTATCCTTGCTAGATATGGTTAGTACGACCAGTCTGTCTTTGGTGCTTATTGTTTTTGCCACGATTCTGATTGCGTCTACTCAATTCAGCATACCCTCGATAGGCCGCCACAACGCTGATAAAAATACCTCTAATGGTACATTTCGTCGTAACAAATTTCCTTTCCGAATTATTAGCTACTTGGTCTTAGCTTTGTTAGCAACTGTGCTAGTAATAGGTAGTGCACTGCAAGCTTTGATTACTCATCAACAAGCAGAAACCACTGAAATTACTGTGCCTATACGTGTGCAAGCGCTCGTGCGTATCGAAGGGTTGAGCGACAGTGTCTACGATGCCACTACAGATAGCAGTTATCGACAAGTAGCAGTAATAACGAATATCGCTCCATTGGTCGCTGAGCTCACACCGACAGAGTTAGCGGCTAAAACCTCCGACTACTTAGATGTTAATAAAAATAGCCTAAGTATTAATAAAAATGTTAATTTCAACGAAATTGGTATCAAAGTCAGCGAACACCGAATCTTACTTAACGCCTACCCAAGAAAGTCTACAAATGATAACCAGCTTTCATCCTTAAACGATTTGCAGCCCGGTGATGAAGTATTCATGAGCCTTGCACTAGCGCCGTTGGCTACTTCTAAGCAAGCATCAAACAATCCTACTGGTTTTGACAGTTATCGTTGGTTACGAGGTCGGCACATTGATGGTGTTGCAAATATTTTGGCTGTTAGTCCTACATTGGTAAATAGCAATGAAATCAGCAATGAGAAACAAGCCAAGCAGTCTCTAGATTCTGATTCGTATCTTCAGCGCTTCCGTACTTATATTGATCAAGGGCGTTGGCGATTACGACAGCATTTCTATCAAGACTGGTCAGCGCATACGACAGCAGAGCAACAAGCAAAAGCCGTTACATTAAGTCTGCTCACGGGTGATCGTAGCTTAATTAATCGTGATACTAAGGATTTATATCAACTGGCGGGCATTTCGCACTTGCTCGCTATTTCAGGCACACACGTACTATTTTTAGCGATTGTGCTAGCAGGTATAGTCGTACTGCTGTTTGATCGTAACTATTCAGCGATTTATCGTCGCACTCCGCGTTGGCAAGTGCGCTGGTGGGTGATGATTGGTGCTGCTTTTATTTATGCGCTATTTACTGGTTTTGACGTGCCGGCTGCTCGTACGGCTTGGATGTTATTAGCGATTGGATTTGTCAGATTAACATTGCTTCCTATCAGTACGATGCGCGTGCTATTGGCACTGGCTGTATTGATGGCTTGGCGTGACCCGTATGTATTATGGCAGGCGGGGTACTGGCTGTCTTTTATCGCAGTGGCTCTACTGCTCAAGTATGACGATAAATCGTATGAGCACCAGACTACTGCTGCTACGACTATATATGATGATAAACAGCGTACTCATATTAGTAGCGCACTATCTAGCCGTATTTGGCAAATGGTCAAGCGTGTATTTAAACTACAGTTTTGGCTGTTTTTGACTTTACTCCCTGTTACGTTGCTTTTATTTGGTAAGGCATCGCTATGGGGGATTTTTATCAATTTATTTGCCATTGGGCTATTTGGCTGGGTGATTGTACCGTTCAATTTATTAGCAGGGCTGTGTTACCTTTTGGTGCCGAGTATCGCTGATATTCTTTGGATTATTATTAGTACGATTGTCGGTCATCTACACGATCTGATGAGTTGGCTGACGTCATTGCCAGCGCTGTCGGATGCGTGGCTCTATACACCAGTTAATATCGCGTTACTATCGATGGCTTTGCTAAGTGCATTGCCTTGGCTGATGCCACGAGGTTTGCTCAGTCGTTGGTTAACGTTGCCACCATTAACGTTGCTGATGATGACGGTATACGCCAATCATCAGTCATTTGTAACGGTACCGACTCTATATATTTTGCCAACAGGTGATTCGTATGTAACAGCGGCATTGCTGCAATATCCTACCGTCAATGAAGATAGTACCAATTGGTTGTTCTTAGCCGATCATAGACCAGCTTCTACACGAACGATGCCAAGCAGCCTGATAGCCGACAAGTTATCTGAAAATTTAAAGCAGCAATTAGGTGGTTTATCTGTCAAAAAATTAGAGAGCATTGTCGTACAGAGTAGCAGTGTCGGCCTGACTGATACGTTAACTCCTAACAATAAGAATATTGCTGCTGATACTAGAGCTTCTAACTTACTACCGATGACCGTTGTACAATTAAACAAGCAATTGCCTATTAGCCAATATTGGCAAGCAGGGCGCTCTGATCGCTGGCCTACATTTCAGCAAGCTTACAAAACAATCAGACAATCTGAAAATAAGCCCACTATCAGCGCCCAACATTGCAAGCAAGGAAAAATATGGCAGTCGACTAACGATGAATTGTCATTACAGGCCATCACTGGTTGGAGCGAGATAGGCGATGCCAGCGTTTGGGACTGTACGATTGCTCTTGATACCAACTTGCCTATACGAGTTCTAAGATACAATGCAGCAGATCCACTCAACTCGTTACCTGTTAGCCCTCAAGCGCAAATAGCCACTAATCAGGTAACTGGCAAACAGTTAGAGTCCTCCCAGTCACGTTTGATTTTAAATACGGATACTCATCAACGCGTTTGGCAACTGTGGTCATTATTATGTTCAGCTGAATCGAAACATGAGGACATACTATTCAAAAATACAAGGTGGCTTGGTCATAGTACCTCGCAAATTACAGCTGACGTTATAAATAGTCAGAGAGTCGACGAAGTTATAACTTATGACAACAAACCTTCAGGGACGGCGTTATCGCTAGACAACATTGATAGTATTCGCAATGCTGGAACTGCTAACCCTTAAAAGTAAGGCTTATATTATCAGCGTTACAATATAGTGATATTTCACAGTTATACTATTGAACCATTATCGAAATACCACCATACTTAGCAGCCTGTTAATACAGGTCATTGACTATTAATATAGTTAGCTGATTATTAATACAAGTCACTGGTACTGTGAGAAAGTGTCAGATACAAACCACCGTTCTAACTGTATTTCTCGATAACCTCATTTTATTGTTTTAGATTGTTTTTAACTTAGGAAGTTATATGCCCAACTGGCCACCAGACCCTAACAAACGTCCTGATAACTCGGCAAATCAGCCAACGCAACAGCAGCAACCAAGCCCGCCAAGTGGACAAGAATGGAAAGTGCTAGAAAACACATTGTTAGCGAGTGTCGTTGAGCAGCGCCGCGCCCGTCGCTGGAGTATCTTTTTTAAACTACTGACCTTTGGTTATATCCTATTGATATTTTTGACCCTTGGTCGTGGTTGCAGCAGTGCACCAACAGGTATGGATGCAGTCGATACGAGCACTCCGCATTTGGCAGTGGTTGAGCTACAAGGTGTCATTAGTAATGACGATGTGGCCAACGCATATGATGTTAATGAAGCTTTGAGAGACGCTTTTGCAAACAGCAACTCAAAAGCAGTAGCATTAGATATCAACTCACCTGGCGGTTCACCAGTACAGTCTGATGAGATTTGGCAGACCATGATGGACTTACGCCAAGAGTACCCAGAGAAGAAGCTTTATGCTGTCATTGGTGATATCGGTGCTTCAGGCGCTTACTATATTGCGTCTGCTGCAGATGAGATTTATGTCAATCCTTCGAGCTTGGTTGGCTCTATCGGGGTCATCATGCCAAGCTATAATGTTGAAGGCTTGATGGACAAAGTTGGCGTAGAAGACCGTACCATTACAGCTGGTGAGTATAAAGATATCTTAAGCTTGTCTCGTCCATTGACTGACTACGAAGAAAAGCACGTTGAAGGGGTGCTTGCCAACACGCATAAGCACTTCATCAATGCTGTCAAAGAAGGTCGCGGTGACCGTCTGAAAAATCCTGAGCAAAACAAACTGTTTTCAGGGTTGTTCTGGACAGGTGAGCAGTCTATTGAACTAGGTTTGGCAGACGAAACAGGTAGTATTACAAGTCTGGGTAAACAACTAGACCTTGATACTATCATTAGCTATAGTCCAGCTGATCCGTTCCAAATGTTTATGGATCGTTTTGCAGTGAAGTTAGGTGCAGGTATCGGCTCTAGCGTTAGTCTTGATGTATTACCACAAGAAAGCAACACTGGACAGATGCGTTAAGCGTTTTATGTTTTAAATATAATGTGTATGATTGTTAAGGCTGAGCATATAATTGTGCTCAGCCTTAATTGTATGCAATACCAAATAAAAAAATCTTGGTCTGTGTGTTAGTCTGATTAAATTGGATATACATCTATAACCATCAAACACAGTCGTCAAATTTGCCATATAAACATGGTTGGTTTTGAAGAGGTTAGTTTTGATGTTATTGATTTTAATAATGGCAAAAGGTTCAATCATTAAAAATAATATATAACATAAACGATCCCACGAGAGTCTGTCATGAGTGATGAAATAAATTTGCAGTCCTTCACTGCACTACCTGTCTCTAAAATAACCAATAAACCTGTGCTGCATTTTGCTCATGCTAATGGAATGCCAAGCGCTGTATATGAGCCGTTTTTCGAAGGCTTATCAGAGTTTTTTACGATTGAGTATATTGCGATGTTGGGTGATACGCCGGATTATCCAGTAGATGATCATTGGCGTAGTCTGACGCAGCAAATCATTGATAGCGTGAAAAATGCCTGCGAAAAGCATGGCGTCGCACAGGTAGTAGGAGTGGGGCATTCGCTTGGGGCTATGTGTACGATGCAGGCCACGTATCGTCAGCCTGAGCTATTTGCACAAGCTGTGCTTATGGATCCGCCTTGGGTTTATGGCAAAGTCAGCTTGTTGTGGCATTTGGCAAAGACAGCAGATAGATTACCGCTGATGAATAATCGTCTGATGGACAAACTATCACCAGCTGGCGTGTCAAAGCATCGCCGTGATGTGTGGGATAGCCGCGACGATGCGTACGAAAAAATGCGACATAAAGGATTTTTCAAAAACTTTGATGAGCGTAGCTTTCAAGGATATATCGATCATGGCCTACATGAGCGTGCGGATGGTAAAGTGACGCTAGCTATCCCTAAAGCCAATGAGGTCGCTGTGTTCCGTACCAATCCGTCTTGGTATTGGCTTGCACCAAATCATGGCCCTAAAGTGCCTGTGACTTTAATTATTGGTCAAGACAGTATCTTTTTAAAACGTCGCTTTCCGCAGCAGATAAAATCGCGTCTGGGTATTCCTTACGAAACTCATGAAGGAGGACATATGTTTCCACTTGAGCATCCAGAATCTGTCTCAACGCAGGTTTTAGGATTGATTAAGCAGAAATTGTCCAAATAAACGCAACATACCCTCAGTAATGTTTGTAATATATATGAGCTGCCAGAGCATTTTTAAGTGATACCTTTATGCCAAAAAACGTAATTGCTCCATCTAGTGCAACCGCTTCACCTAAGCCTATGCCGCTATTTTCACGCGTGGGTACATTCGTGCTAACCGTAGGGATGGTACTTGCATTTTTTATCAGTCAGTTGATAAGTATTTATATCGCTGGCAAGCTGGTGTTACCTGCCGATGAAAAAACATCGATAGGGCGGATATTCTTTTTTGGTAGTAATGATGGAACAGTAGTGAGCCTGTCTATACTCATTGGCAGTGTATTGCTAGTGGCAATTAGCGTACTTATCATTCGTTTGAAAGGTGGTAGTCTGCGTCAATATCTAGCCTTAAAGCCGTTCTCACTATCGGTGGGTATAGGAATGCTTGGGTTACTGCTGATATTTATGATTGCCAGTCAATCGCTGACGTATGTACTTGATATGGCGCCGTTGGTGTTCGTTGATCCGCTCTATCAGTCAGTCAGTTCGGTTTGGCTATTAATCTTTGCAATGGTCGTCGTCGCACCTATTTATGAAGAGATGGTCTTTCGCGGTATACTGTGGTCTGCTATCGCGGAACAGTTTACAGCACCATCATATTCAGAAAACTATGGTGCGATTGTCGCCAGCATTGTGACAAGTTTGATATTTGCTGTTATCCATGTGCAGTATGGTATCTATGAGATTAGTACCATCATGGTATTGGCATTGATATTTTGCTATGCCCGTATCAAGTCAGGCTCGCTATTACTGCCAATCGTGCTACACGTTGTTAATAATGGCGCAGCGATGTGGCAGTATATTGCGCAAGTCGCATAGATGAGATGCTAGTCATAACGACGGCTGGCATGTAAATGCTATCGAGCCAGTCAGATACCAAATTTGGCTATGTATCAGAATTACGCATCAGGATTTAGCGATAACACTTCATCAGCAGCTCGTTTAATATCATCGATTGTCAGATGAGGTTTACCGCTTAATGCTTGGCGCCATTTACGTGCGCCCATCAAGCCTTGGAATAGTCCTAAATAATGCCGTGTCATCGTCGGCAACGCTTCGCCTTTTCCAATTTGTTCTTCGAGATATGGGTAAAGCTGCGCTAAAATCTCCGAGCGCTTTGGTATCGTCTCAGGGTTTGCCTCTCTCCATAAGCTATTGGCTTCTGCTAATAGATATGGGTTGTGATAAAACGCCCGACCAATCATAACGCCATCGATGTGCTGCAAGTGCATTTTTATATCTTCAATTGTATCGATACCGCCATTGATTTCGATATCTAATTCAGGAAAGTCCTGCTTTAGACGGTACACATCATCATAACGTAGCGGTGGTATCTCGCGGTTCTGCTTAGGGCTGAGCCCTTGCAACCATGCCGTACGCGCATGTACGATAAAGCGGGTACAGCCTGCCGCTGCGACTGTCTGCACAAAATCTACCATAAACTCGTAACTATCAAAGTCATCAATACCAATACGATGTTTGACCGTCACTGGAATATCGACTGCGGCTTGCATATGCTTGACTAAGTCAGCAACGATTTTAGGCTCAGCCATCAAACAAGCACCTATCTTGTTGTGCTGTACGCGATCTGAAGGGCAACCGACATTAATATTGACTTCGTCGTAGCCATACTGCTGAGCAAACTCCGCGCACTGCGTCATCTCATTGATATCTGCACCACCCAGCTGCAATACAAGAGGATGCTCAAGCGTATCAAAGCGCAAATGCCGTGCTCGATTGCCATGTATCAATGCACCAGTACTGATCATTTCTGTATATAGATAGGTGTGCGGATTAAACAGCCGCGCAAAATAGCGATAATCTGTGGTAGTCCAATCGATCATCGGCGCAACTGAGAGACGTTTGTTGGTCATATCAACCATGGTGGTTAAGCCTTAATATTTGTGTCTTAAATAAATGGAGAAGGTGCAATGGATGAGACATACCATTGCACCTTATTTTCAAGAGTTTCAAGCGCTTCAAGCATTATGCGAAGCGGTAATTGATCATTTACCTATAAAATAACATGATCAATCTTTTTCAATTCAGGTAAATTATAAAAATAAAGCCCCATGATAATACCGATAAAGCCAATGAAGGCAATGTACAGTGCTGGCGAGAAGCTTATTAAAGTTGTAGCGTAACCAAGACCAAAAGGTATCAAAACGCCAATAATACCCTGTGTGACATTATTGCAAAAAGCGACGCCGGTGAGACGTACATTAGTCGGGAAAAGCTCTATCAAGATAGCAGGAACCATACCAATCACGCCAGCACAGAAGCCTAAAATTGCATACATAATCAGGATATAGTCACCACCTGCTTGCAGATGATAAAAGAACGCCAGCATTTGGGCAATCAGCAAAATAGAACCGATTACCAACACTTTACCAAAATTCTCATGATTAGAAATCATCCCATAAAATATACAGCCAAAAATTATAAATATGATAGCCAAGCTATGAGAAAATCCGAATATATCACTGTCCAATGAGAAGTTGATCTCTATTAAATCTGGTAATAGTAAAACGATAACCGTAGAAATGCTAGAGATGACTAGTGTCAAAACCATACCAATGAAGATTGAATGTTTACAGTGTTTAAAAAGTAGGGTCAGCGGTTTGCCTGAATTTTTGCCCGTCTTCGGTTTTACGAGTGCCAAGAAAAAAGGCGTCTCTCCAACCATCCGCCACACTAATAATGGCAAAGCACTTAGTACAGCAGCAACTAAAAATGGCAAACGCCATCCATATTCAGTTAACTCAGCTGTCGTCATAAAACTAGAGAGCCACATAAAAAATGTATTTGAAAACAATACGCCGACAAAGAAGCTGGCTGTAACATAGCTACAGGCTACTGATAGATACTGCCTGGGCACATGCTCCGCTACAAACACCCAAGATAAGGGGACATAGAGTCCGTATGCCATTCCCTGTATTATTCTCAATAAAATGAACAAAACAGGGGCAACGATGCCCCATTGTGCATAAGTTGGCAAAAATGCCATGGCTAGAAGACTGCATGCGGTGACTATTATACTTAGCAATAAAACTGGTTTTCTACCTTTTATGTCGCCATAACGACCAAAGAGAATGCCTCCAATTGGACGCGCTAAATAACCAATGACAAAAAGCCCCATCCCTTGCAGCTTAGCAACTCTAGGGTCAGCATTAGCAGGAAAAATTGCTGCTGTCACAATATCTGAGATGTACAAATAAATCAAAAAATCGAAAAATATCACAGCGCTGATGAGGCTAATGAACATCACTGTGTTTCTGTCTTTAGTAGACATCAAGGCGTATTGAGAACGAGACGGCATAATAAATCACATATCCACAGAGTAAAACGGTTATTAGGACGATCATCATTTGGATAACCGCCCATGGTAAAAACGGCAAATCAAGATATATAAAAGATGATTTGCCGAAACAATAGGTTGGGTGTCTTAAATAAAATTCTTTGAGTGGTACTTTGCTTACTTAATACAACTGAATTACAAAATTAAGTGTTCTAGAGTTTTTTAAATTAAAAAACGGAGTATTTACAGCAGCCAGTCAATAGGTAACCAAGACATAATGGTCAACCAAACATGGTCACTCATATCTACTCGTGGCTCTGAGTCGTAGACTACTTTTTCACCTTTTTCCATGGTATGCCATTGCAAGTAACCATTTTCTAGTAGCTTGACTTCATACGCTTGGTTTAACAAGTTATCGCTCAACGCGCCGTGTAGCTGCCTCGCTAGCTCGTCATCATTGATAATCACACCCATTTCGGTGTTGATGTTGGCAGAGCGTGGATCAACATTGTATGAACCAATAAAGACTTGATAGTCATCTACTGCGAACGTTTTCGCGTGTAGGCTAGTCGATGATTGACTACGTGCTCGCCACAATTTGTTGTCACGTTTTTCTTCAGCAGCGGTTGATTTTAGTTCGTATATTTTGACGCCTGAACGAAGCAGGCGTGGTCGCCACTGGCTATAGCCAGAATGAACGGCTGTCACATCGGTCGCATCAAATGAGTTAGTCAATATCTTAATATCAACACCATTTTCAGCCAGCTTAACCAATGTATTAACGCCATCTTTGGTCGGTACGAAATAAGAAGAAATAATTGTCAATTTCTTGGTTGGGCTACCAAGCAGATTGCGCAGTTGATGAACCAAGTTAGTATTGGTAGGAACTGTTTTGCTTAGTTTGCCGACATCATCACTCAAAAACTGCATATCTGTCCAACGAAAAGGTACACGCTTATTGACCAAGTCACTATCTATCGTAGAGTCTTGAATTGCAGCTTTATAAACTGTCAAGCTGCTACCTTCGTTGTTTTTCTCATCTAGGCCGAGCTTATCTAACGCCTCTATAAAATCAGGTGTGACATCGCTATCGAATTTAGCTAAGGTTTCGATGTCGAATGATAAGGGCGATGACCAGTAGCTATCAAAACTATTGTCGATATCTGCGACGACTTTACCAATTAGTAAGACATCCAAGTCTGCAAATTGACTACTTTGGTCATTGCTGAGATATTCGTTGCCGATATTACGGCCACCGATGATGGTAATCTGCTTATCAAAAGTCATGCTTTTATTATGCATACGGCGATTGATACGTGGCAGACCAGTTACATAGTTCAACGTTGGGAACTTACGATGCATCAAAGGATTTATGATACGCACTGCAATGTTAGGATGGCTGGCAAAGCGTAATAAATGCTGATCGAACTTGGCACTATTATTAAAATCGTCTAACAATAAACGCACAATAACGCCGCGCTCAGCCGCGTCCCATAAATCTTTCAATAGAAGCTGTCCAGCCTGATCGTTATGCCAAATATAGTACTGTGCATCGATATTGCGTGTGGCCATATCCGTCAAGATGCTACGAGCGGCAAAAGCATTCGCTCCTGTTACGATTGGATGATAACCAGATAAATCAGGGTGAATATCTTTTTGCGCACTAATAGCCGAGACTAGATCAGTGCTACTGGCTTTAATAGTCTCATCTTGCGTCGTCTGCTCTTCTGAATATAGGGCTTCTACACGTGCTGATAGTGCTTGGCTTTCCGGTAAATGCGGCTTTTTGGGCAAACTTTGGCAAGCACTAAGACCTAAAGTCAGTCCTAGTGTTAGACTCAACGATAAGCTGCTTGGTTCTATACTGAACATCGACATAACAAATTTACCTTAAGGAGCCTAAATGTACTGATAAATAATCATTCTAAGTGTTCAACTCACTCTTTTTAGATGAATTGCCAGACTGTTGTTGTATTACGCGAGGCAAAATCTAAATCGTCGCTAAGCTTAGCAGCTGTTATGATATCTGCCTATTATAAATACGTTATTTTTGTTAGATTTGATGCACGAAATCATTGTTTTTTAAGTATTGTTTAAATGTATATGTGACAAATTTTAAGTAGTCAAATTGGCATATCTTTGGTATTCAAAAATAATATTTGGTCGCTATTTGAAACCAGCTGTATGGAATAAGTCGTCATGATATGATAACGCTGATGAATTCGGTCAACAATCAGAAGAATAAGCAGTCACTTTATATCAATTAACATAATAGCAATTAACATACCAACCAACGTAATGGAACGTTTATGAGTCAGTCGAAAAACCATGATGAGAGTAGTTTGAACCAAAAAAACCCAAATGATGGGTTAGATCCAAACTGGCGTAACGATGCCTTAGATTTAGGGCTTGATTATGGTATGCAGACCATTGCCGTGCGGGCAGGTCAACATCGTACAGACGAGGGCGAGCATTCAGAACCTATTTTTACCACCAGCTCTTATGTTTACCGCTCAGCTGCTGACGCTGCTGCTCATTTTGACGGTACAAAAACAGGCAATGTCTATTCTCGTCATACCAATCCAAGCGTACGTACCTTTGAGCGTCGCTTAGCCGCACTAGAAAACGCTGAACGTGCGGTTGCAACGGCTTCTGGTATGGGCGCTATCTTGACCATGTGTTTGGCATACCTCAAAGCGGGCGATCATTTGCTAGCAGCCAACCAGTTATTTGGCTCATCTATCGGTCTGTTCAACAACTATATGGCCAAATTTGGTGTGGAAGTTAGCTATGTGGATTGTTTCGACAATGAGGCATGGGCCAATGCCATTCAATCAAACACTAAGGTGATTTATTGTGAAAGCCCAAGTAATCCATTAGCGCAGATTTGTGATCTTGGTTATCTGAGTCAATTATGTAAAGCCAATGATATATTACTTGTCGTTGATAATTGTTTTGCGACACCAGCACTGCAGCGCCCTCTGGACTTGGGAGCTGATGTAGTGATTCACTCTGCGACCAAATATTTGGACGGTCAGGGTCGAGTGTTGGGCGGTGCGTTGGTTGGTAGCGACAAGCTGATGCAAGAAGCATTTACCGTGGTGCGCTCAGGCGGTATCAGTATGAGTCCCTTTAATGCTTGGGTATTTACCAAGGGGCTTGAGACACTCAAATTACGTATGCAAGCACATTGTCAAAATGCCAACCAAGTCGCAGAATTTTTGGTCAATCACCCTAATGTGAGTACTGTACATTTCTCAGGACTGAGTGATCATCCTGCGCACGAACTTGCCACACGTCAGCATCATATGAAAGACGGTTACGGTGCTATCATGGGTTTTGAAGTCAAGGCATCTGATAGCCGTGACACAAAAGAAGCGGCGTGGCACGTGATTGACTCGACACAAATGGTCTCTATCACCAATAACTTGGGCGATGCCAAAACGACAATTACCCATCCTGCAACCACTACGCATTTCCGTCTAACTGCTGAGGCTCGTGCCGAAGCTGGTGTTAAAGATGGTCTGATTCGTCTGTCGGTAGGTTTGGAAGATGTGGAAGATATTATTAAAGACTTAGCATGTGGTTTAGACAGTTTGTAAAGATAACGGTATAATTGCAGTTAGCGCTTTATATTAGCAAAATATCAATCATTTATTATTAAAAAGCAAAAGAGGTAGCTATGAACATTCAAGCATTGATGCAACAAGCACAAACGATGCAAAAGAAAGTAGAAACGAACGTTGAAAACGCTAAAAAAGAGCTTGCTAATAAAGAAGTACAAGCAGAGGCGGGCAGCGGCTTAGTTAAAGTAACGATGACAGGTCGTCACGTGGTTAAGCGCTTGACCATCGATCCTAGTCTACTAGAAGACGAGCCAGATATGATCGAAGACTTGATTGCGGCTGCTATCAACGATGCGGTTCGCCAAGCAGACGAGTTGTATGAAGAAACTATGGCTGGAGCGACTTCAGGTATGGGTCTGCCACCAGGTATGCAAGGCATGTTTTAAGCGGTAAATATGTCATACTGAAGACAAAAATGGGGTTGTTATCGACATGATACGACCCCATTTTTATAGCTACGATTTATAAATTCAGTTAGATAAAGTCAACTAAAGGAAGCTACTTTGCTTACAGCCAAATTTGATCAGCTGGTCAAACAGCTGCGTATATTGCCAGGCGTCGGTCAAAAAAGTGCCCAACGAATGGCGCTACATCTGCTTAGCAAAAAACGCCCACAAGGCATGGCACTCGCACAAGCACTAGATGAAGCCATGCGTGATATCGTCGAATGTCAGAGTTGCCATAGTTTCAGCGATGAGGCAGTTTGTCCGCTATGCCAAGATGTTAGACGTGATGACAGCCTGTTATGCGTGGTCGAGACGGCAGCAGATGTCATGGCTATTGAGCAGACAGCGGGCTATCGTGGGCGTTATTTTGTGTTAGGGGGGCATTTATCTCCCATTGATGGTGTTAGCGCCGATGACTTAAATATTGATCAGCTGGTATGGCGAGTGAAGCAAGAACCCATAGAAGAGCTAATCCTAGCAACGGGCACGACAGTTGAAGGCCAAACTACCGCACATTTCATCAGTGAAGCGGTCAGTCGTCATGTCAATAAAGTGACGCGATTGGCTCAAGGTGTGCCGATGGGCGGCGAGCTTGAATATCTAGATAGTATGACGCTCGGTCAAGCTATGCAAAATCGTTCTTTTTTATAACGTTTTGATTGCCTCAAAGTCTTACCCAATTCATTTCTTGAAATTGTTATAATTACTTTATTATTGTTTTCTCTTTTAATTTTATTAAGGCGCGGTTTAGCGTTTTATTTTCTTCTATTAATGCAGGTATCTGCCCGTGTCCAACAACGTCTCAAACCCATCAGCTCAATCAAATGCTCCTGATATCAATGATAGCTCATCGCAAGAAGCTGCTAATATTGAGCCAATGTCAGTAGCAATACCCTCCGAGCCAGCTACTAATACTCCAGATGTTGAAGTGCCTGATATTGAGGTGCTAGGTACTGAAGTATTAGATATTGATGCACTGTTGGATACTGCTGATGACGTTGCTATTACATGGGTGCGTAAACAAAGCGAGTTAGATGAAGTCATCGGTGACTTAGCGACTTGCGGACGTGTGGCATTAGATACTGAGTTCATCAAGCGTGACACGTATTATCCGCGCTTGGCACTCGTACAACTAAATACTGGCAATCATGTTTATCTGCTGGATGCACCGCAGCTACAACTGGATGAACTGTGGGAAGCGCTACGCAAAGTAGATGTGGCTATCTGGCATGCTTGCGGCGAAGATTTAGGTATTTTCTATCTATTGTCTGGCTGTCCACCGTTGACCAATATCTTTGATACGCAAATTGCGTTGTCTTATTTAACGGGTCAATTGCAAATGGGGTATCAGCAAGCATTGGCTGATCAGCTAGACATGCATATCGATAAAGAACACAGCCAATCTGATTGGCTCCAGCGCCCGTTGACAGATGAGCAGGAGCAGTATGCCATCGATGATGTGCGTTATTTGCCAGCGCTGTATCTCAGTATCGAGCATGCGCTTAAGGCGCAAAGCTTATACGATTATGTCTGGGCTGATTGTCAGCTCTATGCCAGTGATCTCTATGACTCGCAGTACGTCGAAGATGAAGCGATGTATCTCACGATGGCAGATTATCGTTATAACTCGCAAGAGATGGCAATACTAAAAGGGGTGGCCACGTGGCGAGAAGAGCTGGCACGTGCGACCAATCAACCGCGCACCTTTGTGATAAAAAAACAAGCGGTACGTGAGATTGTCACCGAAAAACCGAAAAGTATGCGAGAGCTGGCACATAAAACGACCATGCACCGTAGTATGTTGCGACTCTATGGTGAAGAGCTGCTGAAAGTAATCAGAGATGCCAAGAGTCTACCGCCTGCTGAGCATCCAGACTGTCTTGTACCGCCGTATCGCTCGAAAAACAAAGTGTTGTCAAAAGCAGTACAAAAGGCGATTGATGATCATGCGCGCGAGATCGGTATACCTGCCAGTGTATTGATGCGTAAAAAATGGCTAGGGCAATTGTATGAAGTGGTTGCTCTTGATAAAGACGTTAGCGAACTGCCGCAAGGGCTAAAAGGCTGGCGTAACGACTGGGTTATTAAAACTTTAATTCCAGTTATTAAAAAACATAAAACCGAACTGCAGCAGGGCATGGGTATCCGTGTTCAATAAATAAGCATTCAATAAGGTAATACCCGATAAGATATAGAGCTTACATTAAAGCATTTATGTCACTGCTAGCGTTTAAATCGTCCATGCTCTAAAAAGTATCGAGTCTGCTCGGCGACATCTGGATTCACTAGCATGCCGGTGTGCGAAACTGGCATGACGATATGATCAGCTGCGGCTTCTATTTTTGTTTCTTCTATATAAACTGTTCCATCATGTGCAAGCTGCTCGTTGAGTAGCGGCTTGTTAGATTTGCGCAGTTTGCGATTGTGATATTGCAAAAATAGCTGACCCAGACCATAAGGTCGATTACCAGCGATGATGCCTAGCGTTACATGTTTGGGCAATGGCGCAACTGTGCCATCTAGTGCGTCGACATATGAGCGACCTACGACAGCAGGAGTTAATCGCCAGATATAGTCGGCACAAACACTGCCTATATGCGGTGTTCCTAGAGTCACGCAACGTCCGATTTGCCACTTTGGATACTGAGCAACAAAATCACGAATGATTAAACCACCCAAGCTGTGTCCAACCAAGTCTATAGGATGATCTGGGTGGTGGTTTGTTTCTAGCCAGCTATTTAGGCGGGCGCTATTGGTTTTGATACCATCACGCATACTACGATAGCCATACTGATGGGTATCAAATCCTGCTGCTTGTAAACGCTTGGCTAATGGTCGCATGATCCACGGGGTTTGATGCAACCCATGTATTAGAATGACGCGAGTTTTCTGTTTAGGCGCTTTGTGTTGCATAGCAGAATCCAAATGATGACTGTAGAAATTTGAGATAAGTAGCTTATTGTTGATATGTGTTTTTATCGCACTAATTTCTTATCGTTTATTTTATTTATAATATTACCTGCTAATGTGATAGATAAAAAGTCAGCATAATAAAAACCTCCAAGTCAGCTACTGACTTGGAGGTTTTTTACTACAGAGAATAACGATCGAAAATGATGATTACATATAGTTTTCGATACTTGGGCAAGAGCACATTAGGTTCTTATCACCATACGCATCATCGACACGCGCGACACTTGGCCAGAACTTATTTGCACGAATGTAAGGAAGTGGGAATGCAGCGGTATCACGGCTGTATGGATGCGCCCACTCTTCACTAGTAATCATAGCAGCAGTATGCGGTGCATTCACCAATGGGTTGTCTTCTAAGGTCCAGCCGTTTTCACCAGCTTTGGCTTGTAGGGCTTCAGCCTTAATAGATTTTAGCGCACTGATAAAGCGATCCAACTCTTCTTTTGATTCAGACTCTGTTGGCTCAATCATAAGCGTACCAGCGACTGGGAAGCTCATCGTTGGTGAATGGAAGCCATAATCCATCAAGCGCTTAGCGATATCGCTTTCTGTGATGCCAGTCTCTTCCTTTAATGGACGAATATCGATGATACATTCGTGAGCCACACGGCCGTTTTTGCCCGCATATAACACAGGGTAGTGACCTTTTAGTTCGGCAGCCACGTAGTTAGCGTTCAATAATGCTAGCTCCGTCGCTTTTAGCAAACCATCACGGCCCATCATAGCAATATACATCCATGAAATAGGCAAGATGCTCGCTGAACCATAAGGTGCTGCTGATACTGCTGAGCAGTCCTTTTGTGCATTGTGCACAGGACTCAAGGTATGGTTGGCCATAAACGTTGCCAAATGCGCTTTCATCCCGATAGGACCCATGCCTGGACCGCCGCCACCATGTGGAATACAGAATGTTTTATGCAGGTTCATGTGCAATACATCAGCACCAACGTCTGCAGGCTGCATCATGCCTACCTGAGCATTCATGTTTGCGCCGTCCATATAGACCTGACCACCATGCTTGTGAGTCAAATCACAGATATGACGGATGCCTTCTTCAAATACACCATGCGTCGATGGATAAGTGATCATTAGCGCACCTAGGCGATCGCTATATTCTTCACATTTGGCCGTTAAATCTTCGATATCAACGTTACCGTTTTCATCCGTTTTGACCACGACCACTTTCATACCCATCATCATCGCAGTAGCAGGGTTGGTACCGTGCGCCGACATTGGGATCAAGCAAACATCACGATTGGTTTCACCCAGTGACTCATGATAACGGCGAATCGCTAACAGACCCGCATATTCACCAGAAGCACCAGAGTTTGGTTGCATAGAAACATCATCGAAACCAGTAATGGCTTTTAATTGATCCTGTAGGCTATCGATCATTGCGATATAGCCAGTGACTTGGTCACGCGGTGCAAAAGGATGCACATTGGCAAACTCAGGCCAAGTGATTGGTAGCATCTCACTAGTGGCATTCAATTTCATAGTACAGCTACCCAGTGAAATCATGCTGCGGTTCATCGCTAGGTCTTTGTCTTCAAGCGACTTTAGATAGCGTAGCATTTCATGCTCGGTGTGATGCGAGTTGAATACTGGATGGGTCAAGATATCATCCGTACGTAAGTGTGCGCTATCTAGAGAAATACGAGCAGTTTCAGGTAGATCACGTGACTTATTAACAAACAATTGAGTCAATGTGTTGAAGTCTTGCTGATCGCTGGTTTCACTGAAAGCAACGCTCAATTTGGTATCGCTTAGACGCCATAAATTGTAGCCAACGTTGTCTGCATTTTTAAAGATTTGCGTAGCCAATTTCTCTGAACCACAATCAACTACGACTGTATCGAAGAATTGATCATGTACCACGCTCAAGCTGCTGTCGTTAGATTCTGTGATGGTATCAGAAAAAGCAGTAGCAAACGCATGAATACGAGTGGCAATACGCTTCACGCCGCCTGGTCCGTGATACACAGCGTACATACCAGCGAGGTTAGCTAGCAATACTTGTGAGGTACAGATGTTTGAGTTAGCTTTTTCGCGGCGGATATGCTGCTCACGTGTTTGTAGGGCCATACGTAGTGCTGTATTGCCTTGTGCGTCTTTTGATACGCCAATGATACGACCAGGCGCTGAACGCTTGGCTTTGTCAGAGAAAGCAAAATAAGCGGCATGTGGACCGCCGAAGCCCATTGGGATACCAAAACGCTGAGTACTACCTAGTGCTACGTCAGCACCCATATCTGCTGGTGATTTTAATAACACCAAGCTCATGATGTCACTGACGACACTCACGTAGGTTTTGTTTTCTTTTACTGCACCGATGACGTCTGTTAAGTCTTTAACATCGCCTTCAGCACCGACATACTGGAATAGCGCACCGAAATAATCTCCTGATTTAGCCGTTTCAAAATCACCAACGACGACTTCCCAACCGAAGTATTTAGCACGAGTATTGATAACATCTAGCGTTTGTGGATAGACACGCTCATCGACGAAATACTGCATTGATTTGCTTTTGCTCACACGCTTTGACATCGCCATGGCTTCTGCTGCTGCCGTCGCTTCATCAAGCAATGACGCACCAGCCAGCTCAAGACCAGTCAAATCGATACATACTTGTTGGAAGTTGAGTAATGCTTCTAAACGACCTTGAGCGATTTCCGCTTGGTAAGGCGTATAAGCAGTATACCAGCCTGGATTTTCAAGAACATTGCGCTGAATGACAGCAGGCATACGAACTGGAGAGTAGCCTTGGCCAATATAGCTTTTGTTGACAGTGATATCGTCTGCCATCGTACGCAATTTGGCAAGCGCAGCGTGCTCACTCATCGCTACTGGTAAATCCAACTCTTTGTGCAAACGTACTGGCTCAGGCACAGTGTCATTGATAAAGCTTGGCATATCTTTATAACCAACAGCGCTGAGTAGGTCAGCTTGCTTGGTCTCATTCGAACCTAAGTGGCGATAGACAAATTCAGCTTCGTTGAACAATCCTTGAAAGGTATCAAACGATGGGTTTTGAGAGATAGTCATGACAATCCTTGGTTAAGGGAGTAATAAACAAAATAGCAATTAAGGGAATAGTGTGAGCGGTACGTTATACGTAATGCACAAACTGTGTTTGATCAAAACGGAACTGGGTGTTGTAAACGCCATTGTCAGCACGTTCACCTGCGCCAATCATCATAATGATATGCTGATCGTCACCCAAGCCTAGTAGGCGCTTCATAGCAGGCTCATCAAAGCCGCCCATGGCACAGCTGTCAAACCCATGAGCACGAAATGCTAGCATAAGGTTTTCGGCGGCAAGTGCGGTGTTATTGGTCGCCCAGTTTTTGGTGTCTTCAAACGTATAATAAGGTGATTTAATTGGGCCTTTTACGCGTCTAACTACCTGAGTTGCACCCCATTTTGCAGCCGAAACTACGTTGGCTGGGCCGCGCAAAAAGTCCATCGTGACGACTTTGTTGTAGTAGTCTTTCACTTTTTTTGGAACTGGCTGATCAGGGTACTCGCGCAATACTTGCTTAGCGTGATCGTGCCAAACATCAGTACGAGCAACGATGGCAATCAAACGGGCTGATGTTTTAGCTGCGTTTTGATTCATGCAGTTTTTGACGGCACGTTTGCGATTGTCAGCGTCATCGATAACATAAAATTCCCACGGCTGTAGATTGCTAGAGTTCGGCGCTAGCATGGCCAAACGTAGACAATCTGCCAACACGTCGTCAGGGATGGGCGTGTCAGTAAAGCGGCGCACTGAACGGCGTGATTCTACGATATCGCGAAACGCTTGTAGCTGCGGCGTATGATTTGGCGTAGCGATGGGGTCTTTATTATCGGTGTTGGCATTCATATTAGGATCCATGCTGAAAATTGGGTTATCAGTTTGAGTCGTTATTGATGACACGTATTCATTGGGATTCGAATAGGTGATCAATACGAGTCAATGAGATAACGCTTGGAAGCAATAACATCGAACGATAATGATTGTTGGAGATCTACATATAAAGCTACTTTCAAATAACAAGCATGGTCAATGAGCCAGTACTTTTAATTAGAAAGGCTTTTAAGTCGTTTAAATAGAGAGTATAGATACCAACTGCCGCCAGTATCTATGATGTTCAGTCGGGGCTAATACTTTGTTCTAGCTGAGGTCTTACAAGTTCTAATGTCTTACTAGAGCAGGCTTAGCTTATAAGTCGCTTTCGTACTCGTCAGCAGTCATTAGTGCTTCGTAGTCAGCGATATTGTCAGGCTTCATTCTGAAGAACCAACCTTCGCCATACGGGTCAGAGTTGATGATTTCAGGATCATCTTCTAGTACTTCGTTGATAGCGATAACTTCACCTGAAATAGGGGCATAAACGTCAGAAGCAGCTTTTACTGATTCAACAACTGAGATTTCGTCATCAACAGCGATGATATCACCCACATCTGGTAGTTCAACGAATACCACATCACCCAATAGATCTTGAGCATGGTCAGTGATACCAACAGTGACCGTACCGTCGTCTTCTAGGCGTAGCCACTCGTGACTAGCAATATATTTTAGCTCTGCTGGGATGTTGCTCATGGTCTCTCTCCTAAGTGATAGAGGTTAATTAACAAAAGTAATAGAGGGTAGGCGTGTCGTTATTTTCAGAGTTATTTGTAAAATAACAACGCGCCCTAATGATAGAATTTATAAGACCTAAGAGTCAAACTGTTGCTTGCCGTTACGGACAAAAGGTAGCTTCAATACGCGTACATCGACGAATTTACCTTTACCGCGTAGATCGACTTGTACACTGTCATCTTCTGATAAGCTAGCAGGTACACGAGCAATTGCGATTGAATTTTTTAGGCTAGGGGAGAATGTGCCGCTGGTGATAATACCAGTCTGCTCGTTGTCTGTGCCTTGATTGATAGTCACCGTCATGCCTTCACGCAAAACGCCACGTGTGGTCAATAGTAGACCTACTTGCTTCATAGCGGTGTTGTCTTCTTTTGACTGCTTACGTTTGCTGACCAATGCTTCACGGCCGACAAAGGCGCGGTCGTCTTTGAGCGCTAGTGTCCAACCCATGTTGCACTCATAAGGACTGATGGTCTCGTCCATATCATGACCATAGAGGTTCATGCCTGCTTCCATACGCAATGTATCACGCGCACCAAGACCAGCAGGTTTGATGCCATTCGCTTTTAGCTGCTCAAAGAAAGCAGGAGCATCATCGGCATGCATAATGACTTCGACGCCATCTTCACCAGTATAGCCAGTACGAGCCACAAACCAATCAGTGCCTTCGATATCGGTCAAGTCAGCACCAACGAAAGGTTTTAGTCCTGCTAAGGTATCTGCCCAATCTGGTTTGGCTTGAGCCAGTTTTGCAATCGCATTTGGACCTTGGACAGCTAGCATGGCAAGCTCAGGACGCTCGGTAATCGTAATATCGAAACCTTCAGCGACTTTATTAAACTGCGCTAAGTCTTTGTCACGAGTGGCTGCGTTAGAGACAATACGGTACTCAGTTTCTTCTGCATTCATTAGGTAGACGATCAAATCATCGATGACGCCACCTTGCTCGTTGAGCATGCCAGAGTACAGCGCTTTACCAGCGGTAGTGAGTTTATTGACATCGTTTGCGAGCAGTTTTTGTAGCCATGCTTTAGTATCAGCGCCTTTGATATCTGTCACAACCATATGTGAGACATCAAACATACCGGCATCTGTACGTACCGCTTCGTGCTCTTCGATTTGCGAACCGTAATGAATTGGCAATTCCCAACCAGAAAAATCGACCAGTTTGCCCTCACTATCAATATGAGACTGGTAAAAAGGGGTGCGCTGAGGGGCTTGGTTTTGGGCGTTTTGAGAAGTGATGTCTTGAGAGTGGGTATCAGTCATAACAAATCCTTATGTGTACATCAGTCATACTTGGTAGAGTAGGAAATGATGCGCAACGTAAAAGTAGCGAGAAGCAATATCGCAAGGTGCAAATATCACATCAAAGGGTGACACAGAAAGCAAAGATAAAGACGTAAGCCAAACAGACGCTGAACGTCGGTTTGAGCTAAGCCCTATCTGTCCTGTGACCTGAGATTTTCAATACGAATCATCATTTTTGAGCAGTTATATGAGCCCTATTATTGATAATAGCGTATTTTCTCCCCTTCGGTGGGTAAGACGTCGTCCGTTCTTACCACTCTCCAGATTTGTTATGCCTTATGTCTGATAAAGTATGTGCTATGAGCGTGATGCTACCACACGCTATCAAACAACAGTGGCATGCGTTTTTCAGTCCTTTTACCTGAGCGATTGGCAGGGTAGATGCGCCTTCGGTGGTTATCTAGCAATTGCGAGTGTTGTATAACCAATAGGGTTCAATACAAAATCGATGCCGTCAAACTCTCTCCTGAAAAACGCTTTTATTATGAAAGGTTCAAAGCGCTTTTACAAGTCATCAAAGCCATTAAAATGAATAAATTTGGCAAAAACGATGTTTTGATAGATGAGTCTGCAAATAGACGACATTTTAAGATAGTTTTTTTATTCTCTATATTAGCGTTTTATCTGTGTTTTTGGCAAAAGTTACGATAGCAAAACGCAAAGCGACTACTGGTGTTTGCTTGAAATATGCTAACCTACGCGCATAGTTTCTGATAGGTGGTTTTTATGCATTGCGATATTTATAAGTTTCCCAAACATGATGACATGTATATCTACATTGCGCGTCCTAATTATCCTGATGATACTGACGAAATCAAAGACTGGCTTGGTGTATTACCAAAAGATTTTCGTGCAGGTTTAGGCCGTAGTAAGTTCGTCATGCATTTGGACTTGGCGACGACGGATAAGCTTGCTCGTGTTGATAAAGAAGAAGTACTGACAAAACTACAGTCTCAAGGCTACTTTGTGCAGTTGCCGCCGCAAGACGTTATGCGTCGTCAAGCAGAGTTGCGTGCTCGTGAATCACAGGACAGCATCTATAATTAATAGGCTTGTTGGCAAGTAAGTGTGGTAGGAGGTATCAGTATGCTACCTATAAAATAGCGTCGATAAAAAACTAATGACACATTTGCTCACATGCATTTGGGTAGAAAGTCATGATAAACTGACACCCTACGTAATGCACACACAAGCCTACATAATGCATAAGTTCGTTATGTACTTGGGCCCATTCTAGTTCTACAGAACGCACATATACCGCTAGACACAGATGGTGTCATCGGCGATAAACGCAGGTAAATAAACACGCATGGACTGGTTAAAAAGTATTTTATATAGCTTACCGCTAGAGTCTATCAGTGACATTCTCGGTGAGATTGCCATTTGGTGGGGCCAAATGGTGAAGGATGTCCCGCCCGCAGATTTGCCAATGTATGCTTATCTTGGTGGTGTTGTTTTGGTATTAGTACTATGGATACTCGTTGCTCGTGTAATGCCAAAACCGCTAGGCGGTATGAGCTGGATGGTTTTGTTTGCGGTATTGGTAGCACCAGGTACAGCGCTTGGTGATCCGAGCGAGCTTGCACCAGCCAGCATTAGCGTAGTCTACGCTGTGCTGATGAAAGATTACGCAGGCGCGGTTGCCAGTATGCTGCCAATATTGGTGATACTGGTCGCAGGATTGTTTGTTGGTTTTTTATGGCAGCTGATACGCAGCGCATTTGCATCGAGCTTGGACAAAGCCCGTAGCCGTAGCGCAGAAGATACGCAGGCAACACTACAAATGACCACAGGCAGTTATTTACCAGAAGGCGCTACTGTAACTGAACAGCCTGACACTAATGTAAGCCTGAAAAAAAGCAATACATTGGCTAAGAAACCGGATAATGATACATCTGATCAGTGATAAAAATAGGCTAAGCATTGAGACAAAATTATTGTCTTAAAAACTATTTGATACCCAAATAAAAAGACACCGCTGCGTGTCTTTTTTTGTGCCAGATTGTTTATTGGGCCTATAAATAATTGTTCACTATCCACTACACATAACAATTGTTAATAAATGCGAACGCATGAGTATTTTGGCAATGCATCAGGCTGTGCTAATCTAATTTATTCTTTACTAATTTATTCTTTACTAATTCATTCTGTATTAATCATTTATGTTTTAGACCTATCCATTTATAACAACTCATCTATAACAACAATCGAGATCTGATTATGACCACAGCTGATAATACTAAGAAAAACTTTACTGGTACCAGTAGTTATATTGCTACCGATGATTTGCAACTGGCAGTAAATGCTGCCATGACTTTACAAAAGCCATTATTGATCAAAGGTGAGCCTGGTACAGGTAAGACGTTGCTCGCCGAAGAAGTTGCTGAGAGTTTGGGTATGCCGCTGATCACTTGGCACGTCAAATCGACGACTAAGGCTGAGCAAGGACTGTATGAATACGATGCGGTATCGCGCCTGCGGGATTCACAATTGGGTGACGATAAGGTCTATGACATTGCCAACTATATCAAGCCAGGTAAGCTGTGGGACGCTTTTACTAGTACAGAGCGTAGCGTACTACTGATTGATGAGATTGATAAAGCCGATATCGAGTTCCCAAATGACTTGCTACATGAGCTTGATAAGATGTCTTTTTATGTTTACGAGACGGGCGAGACCATCACAGCAGCGCAGCGTCCAGTGGTTATTATTACCTCAAACAACGAAAAAGAGCTGCCAGATGCATTTTTGCGTCGTTGCTTCTTCCATTATATTGACTTCCCTGAAGAAGAAACCATGCGTCAAATCATCGAAGTACATTTTCCAGATATTCAAGAAAAACTGGTCAATGATGCATTGGATATTTTCTATAAGCTGCGCGGTATCCAAGGTCTTAAAAAGCCGCCATCAACGTCTGAATTGGTCGATTGGTTAACCTTGTTACTTGCTGATGATATGGCTCAGGATGAGCTAGAAGAAAATCTGCGCGGTGAAAAGTCTATTCCGCCATTATACGGCGCATTGCTCAAAAACGAAGCCGATGTAAGTTTATTACAGCGTTTTGCTAATATGATGCGTCGCTAATGTTTGTAGCTTGCGTTGACTTTAATTTCTTATGTCCAATATTGGATGTTTGATATAAAGCCAATACAAGCGTTTAGCCTATGACGGTACAATGAATGATATCAGCAATATCACCAGATAATAATATCAGCCAATAAGTGATACGACTCTTATGTTTATCAAACTATTCTACACCTTGCGTACTTACGGCGTGCCAGTTAGTACGCGCGAGCTGCTCGATCTCAATGCCGCGCTAGATAAAGGGCTGATGATGCAGCCGCATCCTGAAGATCCAGCGTTGACTACTTTTGCCAGCCGCGAAGATATGTATCGGCTGATTCGACTGTGCATGGTCAAAGATGAGCGCCATTTTGATAAGTTCGATCGGGCCATGGCAGATTATTTTGAAGGTGTCGATAGTCTTGATATGGATGAGCTATTAGCCAAGCTAACGGACGTACCTACAGAATGGCTAGATCTAAAGCTCGATCCAAAAAACCTAACCGAGGAGCAAAGACGCCTACTGAAAAAGTACGGCTCGCTTGAGGAACTGATGAAGGCGCTAGAGGAACGGTTAAAAGAGCAAAAAGAGCGTCATCAAGGTGGTAGTAAATGGGTGGGTACGGGCGGCACTTCGCCATTTGGTGCTTATGGTGACCATCCAGAAGGCGTGCGTGTCGGCGGTGAATCTCGTAAACGTAGTGCGGCAAAAGTCTGGGAGCAGCGTAAATACCGCAATCTTGATGACGACAATCAACTCGGTACTCGTCAGATTCAAATGGCGTTACGTAATCTGCGTCAGTTTGCGCGAACAGGCAGTGCTGACGAGCTGGATATTCATGAGACGATTAAGCGCACGGCAAAAAAAGGTGTGCTCGATATTCATATGCAGGCAGAGCGCCGTAACCGCGTCAAGGTTCTGATGTTGTTTGATGTGGGCGGCAGTATGGACATCCATGTCGAAGCGCTTGAAAAACTGTTCTCTGCGGCAAAAAATGAATTTAAAACCTTAGAGTTCTTTTATTTCCATAACTGCCTGTATGACTATGTGTGGAAGGACAATAATCGTCGCCATAGTGCACCGATGCCAACGTTTGAGCTACTCAATACATATGGTCGAGAGTATCGCGTTATCTTCGTCGGTGACGCATCGATGTCGCCCTATGAGCTGATGACGGTCGGTGGTAGCGTAGAGTATATGAATAATGAAGCGGGCGTTGTATGGTTGAAGCGCGTACTTGAGCACTTTGATAAAGTCGCTTGGCTCAATCCTGAAAACTCGAGCTATTGGCAATATACGCAAACCATCGTTGAGATCAAAAAACTGTTTGAAAACAAAATGTATCCGATGACCTTACATGGTGTTGAGGAAATGACCCAATATATGGCAAGGTAATTTTAATATACAGCCTGATTGATGAAGCCTGCTAATACAGATTGAATCCTTATAATAACAGCTGTTATGACGACATAGCGGCTGTTTTTTACTAAAGAAGATACGTTCTATATGAATACTATATTGGTCTGCCTAGTAAAGTGTGTTAACATTCATTTTAAATGAATGTTATAAGTGTTTCTGAATTGGTTAGCTAAAAGTATCGATGACGATGGTAAAAAGGTTTGATCATCGTTGCCAGTTTAGACGAATCATTTCTAACATCTCAATTTATCAACGTAGTTAATGATTAAGAGAAACAATATGGCCTCACCAAAAACGTTAGAAATCGTTACTGCAACCGTTCCTGTACTCGAAGAGCATGGCGTTGCAATTACCACGGTGTTTTATAAAAATATGTTTAATGAGCACCCTGAGCTGTTAGATATTTTTAATGAGACCAATCAAAAACTAGGAAGACAGCAAACAGCACTAGCGATGACGGTATTGGCTGCTGCCAAGCACTTGGATAAGTTGGCTACGTTATTGCCACAAGTGACTCAAATTAGCCACAAGCACAGAGCTTTACAAATATTGCCTGAGCATTATCCTATCGTTGGCAAGCATCTGATTGGGGCGATAAAAGAAGTATTAGGTGAGGCGGCTACTGATGACATTATTGATGCTTGGACAGAAGCTTATGATGAAATTGCCTCGGTATTCATCCAGATTGAACATGGCATGTATAAAGAAGCGATGTGGCAGGGGTTTGCACCCTTTAAAATCACTAAAAAAGAAGCAGTTGCTACAGATATCGCAGCTTTTACCGTGATACCAGTCGATAAGAGTGCGCACAATACAGGCAATGATTTAGCAAATACTCAAAATATTGATTTGAGCAAGTTGACCTTAACGGCTGGTCAATATATCACGGTGAAAACAGATCCAAAAGACAGCGACCATATAGCATTACGTCACTATTCTTTATATTCTGTCAGTACCGATGCAGGTATTCAGTTCGCTGTCCGACGTGATAACCGTCATGAGCATCATGGTTTGGTTTCTAACTATATGCATGATCAACTAGAAGTCGGTGATACGGTTTTACTATCGGCTCCAGCTGGTGACTTTGCGCTCAATCAAGAGCTGGTACAGCAAAATGATGTGCCCTTAGTATTAATGAGTGCAGGGGTCGGGGTTACGCCTATACTATCTATGCTAGAGGCGCAATTATCAGCCAATGCTAAACGTCCTATTATCTGGGTTTACGCCTGTCAGAACGTCGCTCATCATGCCTTTGCAGATCAAGTTAACGAATTACTCGGACAAGCCGCGCATGTAGAAAAGCATATATTTTACTTTGAGTCTGGGCAAATATTAGATGAAACATGGCTTGCTACTTTGCCTAACCCTGCTGATATCTATGTGTGTGGGTCGATGCCGTTTATGGAAAGTATGATTGATGGGTTGGTAGCATTAGCGCACGGAGTCGATAGCGTTCACTATGAACCGTTTGGCCCTAAAATGAGCTTGGGCGGCTAGTTTTTAATTTTGTTTAGTTAGCTAATTTTTACTTATTGCCAGTAATAAAAAAAGCACTTGGCTGACAATGTCATTTCCAGTGCTTTTTTATGCAACATACTATGAGAAAAAAGAGATTGAGCTAAAAATATAGATACGTATTACTCTTTATGTTCGACCAGTCCGATCATCACACCCATCTCCTTTTTATCTTGTTTATCGATACTAGGCGCATACAGTGCTGAGGCAATACCACCATCCAAAAATAGCGCATTTGGACAACCTAGCTCATCCTTGAATAGTTCTGCAAATTGATAAAAGGTCACAGGCTCATTGCTATTTACGAGCTGTATACTGCCGTCACGACAAACGCCTGCACCATTGCGTAGTTTGACTGAGCTACTATTAGGATTGAACTGTGGGTGTATTTCGTTATCGATGACCAACATAGGGCCAGATTGTGTCGCATACCAAGGTTGCACATCACTATTGTTCAGCTGCTCATTTAACGCATTACTTTCAGTAATTTGCACTTTACCAGCTTTGTCCCACCACATAACCCCATTAGGTAACAGATGAAAATTACCGCCACCTTCTTTTGTATTTAGCGATTTAACTTCTTTGCCTTCGATGACGGTATAGCCCATCGGCGCATAATTTTCATTATACATGCCTGCATTCACCGCAAAGTTCAGGCTCTCATTGTTTGGTAGTGTTGCCAATAACGCATCAAAAGTTAGCAGAGGTTTGTTACTATCAGAAGATTGCCAAAATAGTTGTAATGAATAACGCTCGCTCGTTAAAGCAGTAGTATCCACACGGCAAATGCTGTAGGTAAAAGGCGTGTCTTCAGTCTGACATGACCAATTGTCGGTATCGCTATTAGCTACGTCATTATTTGTCTGCTGGCAAGCGCTTAGGCCTAATGTCAGCACCATCACTGTTAATGGTAAGGTAAAAGTAGAACTTGGCATCAATCACGCGTCTTTTAATGTATAAGTTATCTGAGGTTGGGTACTATCTATTGGTCAATCGCACATTCATCACTACTTTTTAGGTACAACGATTCAGGCGCTGAGTCAGTCACTAGTAGGCGGGAAGTCACGGATTGTATTATTCACATTACCAATTAAGTGTCCACCATTGGCAGTTGATGGCTCAGAACCATAAGCTGCGCTGTGCTCTGTTGGCGCATTTGTCTCTTTGCCTTTGTCGCGCGAGTCCTTGTTATAAGCAATAAGCGCATCATTATTGGCTAAAAAGCTATCAGGATTTGCCATGACCCACATTTGGTTAAAGATGTCAGCGCGTGCGCTATGATCAAGTAAAGCACCTTCATCAGCAAAATAGAAGAATTTGGATAATAGCTTGATCTGTCCGTCGTCTAAGCGGCGTGCAATATGGTATGGCTGCAATTGGCTAGGATGCTGCAAACCAACCGAGCCTACGATACTGGCAAGCGATTTTAGCGTGTTTTTGTGAAAACTTGCAACACGTTCAGCTTTACTCGGAACATCGAGCGCCTTTTGACGGTAAGGATCTTGAGTAGCTACACCCGTTGGACAAGTGTTGGTATGACAAGAGCGCGATTGAATGCAACCGACCGCAAACATAAAGCCACGTGCTGAATTACACCAGTCTGCACCTAGTGCAATCATCCGTGCAATATCAAAGCCTGATACGATCTTGCCACTGACACCAAGCTTAATTTTGTCACGGATGCCTGCACCAACCAAGGTGTTGTGTACCAGCAAAAACCCTTCGACCATTGGCATGCCGACATTGTCCATAAACTCGACGGGCGCTGCACCTGTGCCACCTTCTGCACCGTCAATAACAATAAAGTCAGGATAGTTATCTGTCTCTATCATGGCTTTGACAATCGCCATAAACTGCCATGGTTGACCAATACATAGTTTGAAGCCAACTGGCTTGCCGCCTGATAAATCACGTAGCTGCTGCCAAAAGGCGATCAACTCGCGCGGGGTGCTAAATGCGGTATGCGAAGAGGGCGAGATGCAGTCTTGACCCGTAGGCACTTGGCGCGTGTCGGCAATCTCTTGCGTGATTTTGCTAGAGGGAAGGACGCCACCTTTACCAGGCTTGGCACCTTGTGAAAGCTTGATTTCAATCATTTTAACTTGAGGATCAACGGCTTTTTCAGCAAAAGATTGTGGATCAAAATTGCCCTCATTATCACGGCAACCAAAATAACCTGTACCCAACTCCCAAATTAAATCACCACCGAACTTGCGATGATAAGGGCTGATTGCACCTTCGCCTGTATCATGAGTAAAGCCGCCTAGTTTTGCGCCTTGATTAAGTGCCATGATGGCGTTTGCTGATAGGCTGCCGAAGCTCATCGCAGAGATATTAAATACCGACATATCGTGCGGCTGCTGGCAACGCTCCCCGCCGACCATAATACGAAAGTCTTTGTTTTCTAGTGGTGCACTGATGGCTGATTGCAAGAACCACTCTTTACCATGAGTATAGAGGTTATCTAACGTACCAAAGGCGTTGGTATCACTGACATTCTTAGCACGTTGATATACGAGCGCGCGCTGCTGACGTGAAAACGGTACTTGTTCTTTATCGTCCTCAAGCAAGTACTGGCGAATCTCAGGACGGAAGTCTTCCAATACATAGCGGATATGCCCAGCCACAGGGTAGTTGCTCAATATCGCGTGCTTAGACTGAGTCAGATCATAGATACCAAGTGCCACAGCCAAACCACCGATAACAATCAACCACCAACTTGCCAATAATAAACCCGCTAATAGAATTAAAATCGCCGCGCCAAACGTGCTGTACCGGAGTAATAATCCGATAAAATACGGCGAGCTGGTTTTGGGTTCAGGGTTTAGATTGGTACGAGATTCAGGCATAACGAGGCTCAATAGTAATGATTGATATAGATAAAATGCTTACGTTTATCGCGTACATCATACACGTATGACATCATTACGTCGGTATCAATGGGTAACAGGAGAGTAGTAATACTAGGACGTGTCCTTAGTCCTATCAAAGTCCTGTTAATCACTATTTGTGAAATAAGGATGTCTCTTTATAATTTTTAGCAGACAATTAGTACTAAAGTTTGATTGTTATTTATAGTGTTAAAAGTAATTTTAGCGGGCAAAAATTATTCAAGCAGCCATACTTGGGTTTCGGCATGTTGTCTGATGATTCGTGCGGTAAGTTCACTGCTACCACCGATGGGTTCAAAGCCTGCTTGCAAGCATTCGATCGATATTCACTTGTATACCAAATAAAAGGGTTTAAAAAATACCGTATGACGCATATTTTTTAAACCCAATAAAACGGTGCTCTTGATAACTAAGTACTTGATAGTTAAGTACCTAGTGTTTTAGTGCTTAATTATCACTGGCCTAGCTGTTGAATTTTTTCGCTATCAGATCTTTGATAAAGGCAATAACAGTTGCGCTGTGCTCAGAGTTTTTGATCTCATCTAATAGCTCAGTTTTTGACATGCTTTGGTATCTTTGGATGTCTTCGCTACTGATATCTTTTGCGCTATTAATCAATGCTGATAAGCCATTGTTGTCAGCATTATCACCGCCAGTTACAGCGCCTAACATATCGTTCATGTTTATCATTGGTATTTCCTCATACAAAAATAATTATTAAATGGTTCAATGTGAAAGTGATTTATCACTCACACTTTAGTTTACCGCATCTATATTCGCTTAGGGGCATTAAAGTTACTCTTTTTAGATAGCGATCATGTGTAGGGCAAACCAGTTTTAATTCACATTGCCATACTACTAAGTAAAAATACCTGTGCTAGAACTTTATTGTTTATTCTCTTCTAAACCCCACCACCAATCCGCTCCGCCAATGCCTGCAATTTTGGCACTATCATCGCGGCATAATCGCCTGCTTCCCAGTTAGCACTTGGCACACTGGCATTAAGCGAATAAGCGTATTGCCCAGTTGCGACATCATAT
>NZ_JBQSVK010000019.1:0-52140 GCF_052376195.1 Psychrobacter sp. AOP7-B1-25 | reverse complement strand
TTAAATATGAGAATAATGAAGCGTTTGATAAATGGTTGAACTTACTGGACTACAAACTCATGCCTAAGTTGAACCATTTATATCTTCCAAATCTAACAATTTATTCGACATTTATTGCTGGTGATTTTGAGTCATCGGAACTTAATAATGCTGATTTAGTGTTTTGTGAATTATTTATAGCAAATTTTAAAAATTCAGTACTAGAGGGTGCAAATCTCTCAGAAACTAGAGCTGAAAGCGCATCTTTTGAAGATGCTAATCTAAAAAACACTGAATTAAAAGCAGCTAACTTTAGAGGGTCTAACTTTGTGAGGGCTAATTTAAAGAATGCTAATATTGAGGGGACAAACTTTACTAATGCAAATCTTGAAAATGCTAATTTTGAAGATACGAATCATGAAGAAGCGATTTTCACAGGTGCAAATCTAAAAGGCACTATTTTAGAAAGTTTATATACGTCAGAAAAAAAATCAGAGGAAGAAAAATGACCATTACCATTTACGGTATCAAATCATGCAGCACCATGAAAAAGGCGTTTACTAAGCTTGAGGAGTTAGGTGTTAACTATGATTTTCATGATTATAAAAAACAAGGCATCGACAAACCAAGCATCCAGCGTTGGGTGGATGCGCTAGGTATCGATAAAGTGCTGAACAAGCGCGGTACCACATGGCGCAAGCTGACCGATGAGCAAAAGCAAGCAGCTGATGCCGATATAAATAACGTGATTGATTTACTAGTCGAAAACACCAGTATGATTAAGCGTCCAATTGTAGAAGGTCAGATTGACGATAAAAATCAAGGTCAGCCAATATTGCTGTGCGGCTTCGATGAGGCGGAGTTTGATAAAGTTTTTTCGTAAGTTTAATTCGAGAAAATTCAGCTCAGCTTATTATTAAATGTAAAAATGTAGAAAAGCCCGAGCGTTTATATTGACTCGGGCTTTTCTACATTTAACATTGCTAGATTTTTCTAGCTCAATGAGGATTCTATCTCACGACTAATGAGTGTACCGACCCCTTCGTTAGTGAAAATCTCAAGTAAGGTTGCATGTGGGACACGGCCATCAACGATTACTGCACTTTTGACACCGCTACGTACTGCATCAAGCGCACATTGAATTTTGGGAATCATACCGCCTGAGATAGTACCGTCTTCGATTAAGCTATCGACTTTCTTTGGCGTGAGCCCAGTGACCACTTCACCGTCACGGCCCAATACACCTTTGATATTGGTCAATAGCATCAGCTTCTCTGCTTGCAAAAATTCTGCTACTTTACCCGCAACCAAATCAGCATTGATATTATAGGTATTGCCTTCAGCATCCACACCAAGTGGAGCGATTACAGGTATAAAATCAGAGGCAATCAACATATTGATCACATCTTTATTGACGCTGACCACATCACCGACGAACCCTAAGTCAACTGGTACAGCAATACCGTCTGCGCCAATTTTTTCCATCATCAGTTTTTTTGCCTGAATCAAGTTGGCATCTTTACCGGTCAGACCGATCGCGCGACCACCATGCTTATTGATCAAGCTAACAATGGATTTGTTGACACTACCGCCCAAGACCATTTCGACGACATCCATGGTGCTTTTGTCAGTGACGCGCATGCCATCGATACGGTCTGATTGACGTCCGAGCTCTTTTAGAAGATTGTCAACTTGCGGGCCACCACCATGTACGACTACGGGGTGCATACCGACGGTTTTTAGCAAAACGATATCGCGAGCAAATGAGCTTTCAAGATCAGGATCAGTCATGGCGTTGCCGCCATATTTTACGACGATGAGTTTATCAACAAAGCGCTGAATATAGGGCAGAGCAGTGGTCAATACTTCAGCGGTGTTTTTGGCATCGTCTAAATTAAGCGTCATTACAAACTCCTAAGGGCCGGGTTTAAATTGGTTGTTTTTATATCATGTCTAATGAGACAGTGATGTACGTTATGTGGCTACTCCGCGGGAATAGCAAGAATCTGCTCTGCTAAAGCTGCGTTAAATGGTCGGCATAAAGCGGCAAATGTCGCCTGAATATCTTTTAGATCATCCATGCTGTCACCAGCAAAGCGTGCGGTCAGGCTGTTACTGGTATTTGATTGACGTAGTACCCCAAAGCCATGCGCAAAATCCAAGCGCACACCATCGATACAGCTTAGTTTAGTTCCCGTAGGTAATAAGTCATGCATTTTTTTTAATGCTGTTTGCGACTTGGTAGTAGCACAAGTACACATTGAAGACTTGTATGGTGGGGCAGGCAGGCAAGTGTCTTTTAGGGCCTGACTAGACGAAGAAGAACTAGCAAGAATAGGCATATCTACTAGATGCTGCAAGTAATGACAAAATCTCGTCAGTTGCTCTACAAGTGAGCAGTCGGTAGTAGAAGCCTGCGGCATTGGTAAATAATGATCAGCAGTACTGACTATAGTGGGCAAGCTTTGGATGATATTTGATAGTGATTTTTTGTCATTAATATAGTCATGAGTTTTGTCAAGCCAGTGTAGCAACCGTAATGCAGCATACATCGCATCATCATAGGGGATAAAACGACTATCATTGAAAATAAAATGTCCTGATAGTTCGCCAGCAAAGACAATTTTATTGTCAGTATCCTGTACCTGTTGGCGCATAAAGCTGCTACCTGTTTTGCTAATCACAGGTGTAGTGTTAAGTTCAGCCAACAGTCTTGGTAAATGATGAGCGCACTTAATATCGAAAAGAACCTCAGATGTGAATAAAGGGTTGTTCAAAAAAGTAGGGTGTTCAGTAATAGCAATACGTGCCAATAAATAGAGTAAATGATCGGGCGTAACTATCTTGCCGTTATTATCAACGATCATCAACCGATCGCCATCGCCATCAAACGCTAAGCCTATGTCTGCTGCGTGAAAAACAACGGCTCGTTGCAATTCGTTTAAGCGATTTGGTTCGGTAGGGTCTGGATTACCAAGAGGGAAGTTGCCATCGGGTGTATGATTGAGAAAAATGACCCGTTGGCAAAAACGCTCAAACAAGCATTGAGCGATGCTCCCAGTTGCGCCATGCATACAGTCAATGACTATGACTAAATCAAGCTTATGGGTATCTTTCTGATTGTCTTCAGTTGCCGAGTGATTGTGCTGGAGTAATTGATCAAATACTTGCTCAATAGCATCGATATAAACGTTTGCTACTTTATGAGTAGATAGTTGTTCAAGCAAGTCACTTGGTAGTTCTGAATCGTGGTTATTCTCAATATTTTCAGTACTTTTTGAATACAAGAGAGGATTTTTAGCTTGGCTATCTGGGTAAGCGTACTGACCATGGTTGATGGTTATCTGATGATAAAGTGCCTGTATCTCGGAGTTACTAGGAGATTTGTTATTCACCAACCATTTGATACCTAATATATCTTTGGCAGAGTGGCTTGCTGTTACGACTATGCCATGTCCTTGATATTGCATTGCCCAAAATGCCATCATTGGCGTGGTAATAAGGCCTAACTGGATTACGCATAAACCCTGTTGAGCCAGTACAGCAGAAATCGTACGTGCAATCGCCTCACTGCCAATGCGCATATCATAGCCAATAACGACAATATTCTGCTTATTATCAACATCGGCGTTAGTATTGATATTTTGAGTCGGTTGACTGTCTTGCGCATTATAGAGAGCAGCAAAAGCATCGCCTAACGCTTGTATAAGACTGTTAGTGAAATACTGGTTAGCACCACGAATATCATAAGCACGGAATAAGGATTGCTGCGCCGCAAAAGGTGGCATTGCTTACTCTCCTTATAACCGTGATAGATGTTTAATGAGTAAAAATGAATAGCGCAAGATTTTATATATAACTTAAACAAAACCCTAAACGCTATCTAAGAAATTAACCGACAAAATAGCTACTACTGACGACCTGAATGTCCAAATCCGCCTGCACCACGTACGCTCTCATCGCTGAATTCTGCAACCACTTCAAACTCAGGACGAGCAACGGGTACTACGATGTACTGTGCCATACGTTCAGCCGGGTTGAGAACAAAATCATCTCCACTACGATTCCAAATACTAACCATCAGCTCGCCTTGATAGTCGGCATCAATTAGCCCAACTAAGTTACCTAAGACGATACCATGTTTATGGCCAAGTCCTGAGCGCGGTAAAATCATACCTGCATAGTTAGGATCTTGAATATAAACGGCGAGACCTGTGCCGATTAAATGGGTTTCTCCTGCTTTAATCGTTAATGGTTCATCGATGCAAGCACGTAAGTCGATCCCTGCACTGCCATCAGTGGCACGAGTCGGTAGAGAAAATGCTTCATCTTCAGTAATTTTAGGGTTTACCACTTTAACTTGTACAGCTTGCATAACGAACTCACTTAACGATTTGATGGTTTTTAAATCACGATTTTAAACTAGGGTTTTAAATAGATCTTATTCAAAATTTTATATAAATAGTAATTCTATATTTTGACTGGGTCATTGATTATTCAGCACTTTAATTAAAGTATCAGCACACTGGCCAATCCTAAAAAGGACATAAAGCCGACGATATCCGTGACAGTCGTTAGGATAACCGAGGCAGATAAAGCAGGGTCGATATTCATTCGTTTTAGCATCAGCGGTATGCTGATGCCTGATACGTTTGCGGCTGTCATGTTGATCGCAATGGCAAAACCAATAACAGCACTAATTTTAACATCATGAAACCACAACTGAGCAATGAACGCCATAATCACCGCCCAGACAATACCGTTTATCGCACCTACCCATAGCTCTTTATTCAAGAGCCAAACACGGTTAGAACCACCGATTTGACCCATCGCCATACCGCGTATCACCACTGTCAGCGTTTGCGAGCCCGCAATACCTCCCATACTGGCAACGACTGGCATTAGTATTGCTAATGCCACAACTTGTGCCAATACCTCCTCAAACTGTCCAATCACTGCTGCCGCTAGTAGGGCAGTACACAAGTTAATACCTAGCCAAACACTACGGCTTTTGGCACTGGTTAAGATAGGGGCAAACAGCTCTTCATCTTGACTAACACCAGCTAGGTTTTTCATGGTGCTATCGACGTCATCTTGGATGATGCCCATGATATCTTCACCATTTAGTTGACCAACCAGTTCGCCATGGCTATTGATTACGGGAGCGAAGCGAATATCTTCTGAACGAAAAATCGCAGCGGCATCTTGAATATCTAAGCGATCATTAATTGTGATGGCAGTATCAATCAGCTCCGAAACCAAAGTGTTTTGTTTGTGCTTAATTAAATCTACCAAACTCAGTAGACCGAGTAATTGCTGGCTTTGATCGACGACTAGCAACTCTTGGCTCTCATCATCGAGCAGATCATCGTTTTTTCGTAGCCACTCTTGCACATCCGCAAGATAGATATCATCCCTTATCTGGATAATATCAGGATCCATATAGCTACCAACTTCCCAGTCAGCATAGGTATCGAGCTTATTGACTTGAACTCGAGTTTCTTCGTCTAGCGTTGCCATGACTGAGGTACGGACGCTATCAGTGACGGTATCCAAAATCTCGGAGATGTCCTGAGCATCAAGATCTTGGGTAAATAGGGAGATTTCTTGAGAAGAAATGTTCTCCATCAACGGCTGGCGTGTATCGACATCTAGCTCGGCAAGTACCTCACCTTTGATGTGTTCTGGCACCTGCGCCCAAATCAGCAGACGGTTTTGAGTTGGGAAGGACTCTAGTAGGTTGGCAATCTCATATTCGGATTGCTTTTCCAAAAACTCCGTAATTGCCTCGTATGCTTTATCAGCAACCAGACCTTGCAGGTACAAAAGCTTATATTCAGCACTATATTCGGCTGAATTATAATCTCCTGACAGCATATTGGTTCGTTCCTGATTAGGCGTCGGGGTGGGCATAAGTCTTCCAAAGTTTTACAGTATATAAATAATAATAGCGATTATAACAATCATTTTTTGCGCAATCTAAGGCGTGCTTTCGAAAGCACGTTACTTAGACATTTAGATGTTTTGATTGAGATTAACGTTTACCCAGTAACGCTCGAATATTGGCCAAATACTCATCAGCAACGGCTTCGGGATCTTTGGTCGCTTTTTTCTTTTTCGCCTTGGCAGGCCAATCAATATGATCCTCGGGCAGCTCATCTAAAAACCGTGATTCTGAGGTGACACGCATCTGACCACCAGCACGGCGCTGGGTCGCGAGCGTCAATGTTAGTTCACGGCGCGCACGGGTAATGCCCACGTACATAAGACGACGTTCTTCTTCGACAGTTTCACTCATGATAGAGTTGCGATGCGGTAGCATCTCTTCCTCAAGCCCCATGATGTAAACAAAATCAAACTCCAAACCTTTTGCAGCGTGCAGCGTCATTAAGTTAACTTTATTGGTGTTCTCTTCTTCTTGCTGCTGCTCAAGCATGTCGAGCAAAACCAGTTTGCGAATGATGGTATCAATCGTTCGGTCTTCGTCTTCTTCAGCGCGATTAATCAACGACTGAATACTGGTGTAGAGCATATCGATATTGTCGATGCGATTTTTTTCTTGTTGAGGTGTTTTGGCATCGCTACGGACAAAATCAATATAGCCAGTTTCATCAATCATCTGTCGTACAATTGGTACAGGGTCAGGATGCTGATCTAGCTCGCGCGTATAGTGCTCGATGAATTCACCAAACTCTTTTATCGTACCATAAGCCTTTGAGGGTAATACGTGAGAAAGGCCAGCATGGGTACAAGAGGCCAGTAGCGATATGCTGTGCTCTTGCGCAAACAAGCCGAGTTTTTCTAGTGTGGCAGGTCCCATGCCACGCTTAGGCGTATTGATAATACGCAAAAATGCGCTGTCATCTTCGGGATTTAAAATCAGGCGCAGATAGCCCATGATGTCTTTGATTTCACTACGTGCAAAGAATGATTGACCACCTGATAATTTGTATGGCACTTGCAACTGGCGCAATTGGGCTTCCAGCATACGTGCCTGAAAGTTACTGCGGTATAGCACAGCATACTGTTCCCACTCATTACCAAAGCGCAGCTTATGCGTGACGATTTCTTTGGCCACGCGCTCGGACTCATCATCGTCATTACGGCAGTTAATAATGCGGATTTTTTCGCCTTGACCTTTATCTGACCATAGTTTCTTTTCGAATAAATGCTCGTTATTAGTAATGACGGCGTTGGCAGAAGTCAAAATACGCGTGGTTGAGCGATAATTTTGCTCAAGCATGACGATTTTTAGTTTTGGAAAATCTTCCTTTAGTAATCCCATGTTTTCAGGTTTTGCACCGCGCCATGCATAGATAGATTGGTCATCGTCACCCACCACAGTAAAGCGACCTTGTGGACCAACCAAGTGTTTGATCATCTCATACTGAGCGGTATTGGTATCTTGGTATTCATCAACGAGCAGGTAACGAATGCGGTTTTGCCATTTGTCACGTAGTTCTCTGTTCTCACGTAATATCTTGGTTGGCAAGACAATCAGATCATCAAAATCGACCGCATTATAAGCCCGCAAATTACGTTCATAAAGCGCATAGAGCGTCGCAAAGATCATGTCTTCTGGATCGTCTAAGGTTTCCATCGCCTTGTCAGGCTCAACCAAATCATTTTTCCAGTCGGAAATCATTTTTATCGCTTTACCAACCAGTTCGCGACTTTCAGCGCCACTTAAGTTGTCACGCATCATCAGCTCCATCAGTAAGCGTTTGCTGTCATCGCTGTCCATGATGGAGAAGTTGCCTTTTAGCGGCGTATGAATCAGCTCATAGCGCAAAAACTGTAGACCAAATTGGTGAAACGTCGACACCGTTAGGCCACGCGTTTTTTCGCTTGGTAGCAGTTTGCTTACCCGCGCTTTCATCTCACGTGCCGCTTTATTGGTAAAGGTCACGGCGGTGATGCGCTCAGCTGGCATGTCACACTCTTGGATTAGGTAAGCAATCTTACGCGTAATCACAGAAGTCTTGCCGGAGCCAGCACCTGCAAGTACCAGTAATGGACCAGATACGTAGAGCATGGCCTCGGATTGTTTGGGATTGAGTTGACTCATAACGTGACCTGTAAGACAAAAGCAAAAAAGAGGGTGGCGCTGATATGATAAATATAAATATAAATAAACGCAGCGCGCATCATTAAAACTCGTATCGTTGCGATATTTTAATAATTTTTATTATAAGAATAATAGAAGTTAAGGTTTGATGATGGAATATCATAAAAATCTGGTGGGTTATTATAAAGCAAAAACGTTCGCTTTGGGGGAGGACTTGGGTGATGAAAAAGGGGTATTTGGATACTTGATTTTTGCTAAATAGCATGGCAGTGTTTGTTTGTAGCCAAAAACATGGATTTGGAGTTAATATAAGTCAACGTATATATCATAACTTATAGTAGAAAAAACACATTTTTTTTACACAGAAAGTGACCGTTCAATACAGTTAAAAACTAGCTTTTAGGCACTGAAATGCGTATAGTACGTAAATAATTTATGCCAGTTGTCACGTCATTATTGACCACGTGTAATGAGCTATTAAATCAATTAAGTAAGCAGTCAGATATGATATTGATTTAATACGTTGATCTTACGTTGTTAGAAGATGCGTTGGGCGACCAGCCTTTATCCGTGCGCATACCGGAGTCTCTGCAGTAGGTCATGTCTAACATCGTCGTCAATAAGCTTGATAATTGGTTGTTACTAGCAAAATACCTAACATGTGACTCAATGACAGTTACTTAAACACAGTGACAGTTGCTTAAATACAGTTACTTTGTGTTTTCGTCTGCGTTATACCTGTCGCAACACGGTCTAAATGGGTCAGTGCTTGCGCTGTGTCTAACACTCGATTGGGTGAGGAGCACGTATTATCATGTCTGCTTTTAATTGGTCAGCCATTGCTTTTATCTTAGCCGCCATTGGGCTGGTTGTCTTTATGCTGGTTGTACCGCGCTTACTTGGCGGTCGCTCTCAAGGCTCACAAAAGGAAGAAGTATTTGAAGCGGGTGTTGTCGGATCTGGCAACGCCCGTATTCGTTTGTCTGCCAAATTTTATTTGGTTGCAATTTTCTTTGTGATTTTTGATCTAGAGGCACTGTATCTCTACGCTTATGCTGTGTCGGTACGAGAGGCGGGCTGGCTTGGCTTTGCCGCTGCTGGTACGTTCATTACTATTCTGATTATCGGTTTGATTTATGAGCTAAGCTTGGGTGCGATGAACTGGGCACCTGCTGACAAGCTACGCAAAAAAGCACGCTTATATGCAGCGCCTGCAGGTTTTAATTTGGCAGACATCACCAAGTTCGATGGTGCGCATGAGCTAATGGTCGATCCTACTGGTAAAGTGCCAGCGCAGTCATCCGGTCAAATCAATGTCTCAAACAATATTGAGACCAATCGTCGTCATCTACAAAACATCGATCACATCAATACCACGGGTAACGTTACTTCTGTGGATTTTGCGACGTCTGCTCAGCAGGAAAAAACTGAACGTTAATACCAGTTGATGCTCAGCTTATAGCGTTTGCAAAACGAGCAGTAAAGCATGAAGACGTCAGTCTGTTTGTATTGATGATCGCTGATGATTAGCCACTTATTAATAAAATTATGGTGATGGTACGTGCAAGATGATTGCCGCGCTAAGCCTAATATAAAGGTTGTATGTTATGAAATACACATTAACAAAAGCCAACCCCGATGCAGATACCTATCCTGCACAGACCAGCCAAACGGTCAACGATCCTATCGAAGATGAAGTTAATAAAAATGTCTTTATGGGTCGTCTCGAAGATCTCGTTCATTCAACAGCAAACTGGGGACGTAAGAACTCACTTTGGCCATTTAACTTTGGTACTTCCTGCTGTTACGTCGAATATGCTACTACCTTAACCGCCGTGCATGATTTGTCACGTTTTGGGGCAGAGGTTATCCGTGCCTCGCCTCGTCAGGCCGATGTCATGATCGTCGCTGGTACTTGCTTCGTTAAAATGGCGCCTGTTATTCAGCGTCTTTATGAACAAATGCTTGAGCCGAAATGGGTGATCTCTATGGGTGCCTGTGCTAATTCGGGCGGTATGTATGATATCTATTCTGTCGTACAAGGCGTGGATAAGATTATCCCTGTCGATGTGTATGTACCAGGTTGCCCGCCGCGTCCAGAAGCGCTTATTCAGGGTTTAATGTTGTTACAAGAGTCTATTACTAAAGAACGTCGTCCATTAGGTGTTCATGTCAACGAGCAGGGCGTCTACCAGCCGCAGATGACACCTGAGCGTGACCGTAAGCAGGCAGATCGTATCGCTGTCAAAAACTTGCGTAGCCCAGACAGTATCTAAGTTTCAAATAGCATTTAGACTTGTAGCAACAGTTTCAATATTTTATGCGCTTATCATAGTTCGGTTATGATCAACATAGTTCAGTTATGATTAATGAAGGAATACATCATTCATGGTCACGGTAGTCGAAAACATAGATCCTAAGATCAAGCCCGTCCCAGCAGTCATTACAGAGCTGGAGCAAAAGTATGCTGGTAAATTTGTCGTGCAGCAGACTGTGGATGAGATTCCAACGGTTTGGGTGGCGCGTGCTGATTTATTAGATATTCTCTTATTCTTGCGCAAACTGCCTAAGCCTTATGTCATGCTATTTGACTTATCTGCGATAGATGAGCGTTTACGCCAGCATCGCGCAGGATTGCCAGATAGCGACTTCACAGTGTTTTATCATTTGATGTCGCTTGAGCGCAACAGTGATGTCCGTATCAAGGTCGCGCTGAGCGAAGATGATATCAATGTACCGAGCGCTACCAATATTTGGCCAAATGCCAACTGGTATGAGCGCGAAGTGTGGGACATGTTTGGTATTGTTTTTACAGGTCATCCGCATTTGACTCGTATCTTATTACCAAAATACTGGGAAGGTCATCCACTGCGGAAAGAGTACCATGCGCGTGCAACTGAATTTACTCCGTACTTTTTGAACACGGCCAAACAGCAATACGAACAAGAAAATCTACGTTTTGTCCCAGAAGAGTGGGGTATGAAGCGTTCAGGTCGTGATGAGGACTTTATGTTCTTGAACATCGGTCCTAACCACCCTTCTGCTCATGGTGCGTTCCGTTTGGTGCTACAGCTCGATGGTGAAGAAGTTGTCGATTGTATCCCTGATATCGGCTATCACCATCGCGGCGCCGAAAAGATGGCTGAGCGTCAGACTTGGCACTCATTTATTCCATACACCGACCGTATTGATTATCTTGGTGGTGTGATGAATGAGCTACCGTATATCATGTCGGTCGAAAAACTGGCAGGTATCAAAGTACCGCCGCGCGCTGAAACCATCCGTGTGATGATGAGCGAGTTTTTCCGTATTACCAATAATTTGCTATTTGTTGGTACGTTCATTCAGGATGCGGGTGGTATGACCCCTGTGTTCTATATGTTTACCGATCGCCAAAAAGCCTATGATGTTATCGAAGCCGTGACTGGTTATCGTATGCATCCGGCTTGGTTCCGTATCGGTGGTACCGCTGCTGACCTACCACGCGGCTGGCAGCGTTTAGTTCGTGAGTTCTTAGAGTGGATGCCAAAACGTTTGGACGAATATGTCAAAGCCGCCTTGCAAAACAGTGTGCTCAAAGGCCGTACTCAAGGCGTTGCTCAGTATAATGCTAAGCAAGCGCTTGCTTGGGGTGTGACAGGTGCAGGTCTGCGCGCGACAGGTGTGGATTTTGATTTGCGTAAAGCACGTCCATACATGGGCTATGAAAATTACGATTTTGAAGTGCCAGTTGGTTACAACGGTGATGCTTATGATCGCTGTATGGTAAAAGTCGAAGAGATGCGTCAGTCATTGCGTATTATTCGTCAATGTATGGACAATATGCCACAAGGCCCTTATAAGGCCGACCATCCATTGGCTGTACCACCGCCAAAAGACCGCACGCTCAATGATATTGAAACGCTTATCAATCACTTTATCTCAGTATCTTGGGGTCCTGTGATGCCAGCGGGCGAATGTACGACGATCGTTGAGGCGACCAAAGGTCTGAACAGTTATTACATTACCTCAGACAAGGCCACGATGAGCTATCGTACCCGTATTCGCACGCCAACATTTGCACATATACAACAGATGCCGTCGGTCATTAATGGATCGCTGGTTTCTGATGCCATTATGTATTTGGCATCGATTGATATTGTGATGGCGGACTGTGATCGTTAGAACCGCTGTTTCACCAGTATTTGTTCATCAATATATTATTGCCTGATGGCACACCAAAATGCTGTCACTCGTCAATGTAACCACAGTTATAATCAGACTGATATTGTCTAGTGATAGAGCAGGATGAGTGAGGAAAGATAGAAGATTATGAAAATTGTTTCCGACAAAATGCCAAAAGTAGATGTAGAAAGCATCCTTACCACTGAGGAAATCGCTGCCATTCACGAGTTTATGCATCATTATCCGCAGGCGCGTGCTGCCTCGCTAGATGCGCTCAAAATCGTGCAAAAGCGTAACGGCTGGGTTGATGACGCGCAAGCAAATGCCATTGCCAATATTTTAGATATTCCAATGTCAGATATGGATGGGGTTGCGACCTTCTTTAACCGTATATATCGTCAGCCTGTTGGTCGTCATGTGATCCTTATATGTGATTCTGTGGCCTGTTATTTGACAGGTTACGAAGCGCTGTCAGCTGAGATTAGATCACAGTTGGGTATTGAGTACGGTCAAACTACTACTGATGGTCGTTTTACGCTGTTGCCAATTTGCTGTTTAGGTAACTGTGATAAAGGACCAGCGGTATTGATTGATGAAGACACTTACGGACCTGTCCAACCATCCGAGGTCGCGCAATTATTGGAGCTATACGCATGAGTTTAACGATTTCAGAGCAGATTGCTCGTCGCGGTCAAGGACAAGCGCCAAGCCAACTAAATGCACAGCGTGTTCCAATTTATGGTGATAAAGCAACCGCCACTAGTGAAACCAAGCCTCTGACGTGGCGTTTAGCACATCATGATGCGGTGCTTGATTTAGCCACGTATGAATCTCTAAAAGGTTTTACGGGTCTAAAAGAGGCGCTATCTAAATCGCCTAAAGACGTCGGTAATATGATTAAAGCGGCCAATGTTAGAGGTCGCGGCGGTGCAGGCTTTAATGCTGGTCTTAAGTGGTCATTCATGTCACCGCCAGATGGTCTACCGCGCTATCTCATCTGTAATGCTGATGAAATGGAGCCAGGCACCTTTAAAGATCGCCTATTAATGGAGCGCCTACCGTTTCAGCTTATCGAAGGTATGCTGATTACTGCTCATGCGATTGGTGCTACTGACGGTTACATCTTTATCCGCGGTGAGTATATCTTAGCTGCTGAACGTTTGGTTGCTGCTATTGAAGAGTGTTTGGCTAATAATCTGATGGGCGATAACATTCTAGGCTCAGATTTTAGCTTTAACTTGCATGTACATACGGGTGCTGGTCGTTATATTTGCGGTGAAGAAACCGCACTGATTAACTGTTTAGAAGGTCGCCGCGCTAACCCACGTACTAAGCCGCCGTTTCCACAAATCTCTGGTGCATGGGGTCGTCCAACCGTCGTCAACAACGTTGAAACGCTTTGTAATATGCCAGCCATCTTAAACCATGGTGTTGAGTGGTATCAGTCATTATCTAAAATCAAAGGCAAAAGTGAAACGCCGGGTACCAAGCTGTTTGGCTGCTCAGGACTAGTTAACGATCCAGGCCTGTGGGAATTACCATTTGGCTATACAGCACGTGAAATCATCGAAGATTTGGCGGGTGGCATGAAAGATGGTAAAACTCTTAAAGCATGGTTACCAGGGGGCGCATCGACTGACTTTTTGACCACAGAGCATTTGGATGTGGTGGTGGATTTTGACACTATTCAAAAAGCAGGTAGCCGTATGGGTACAGGCCTAATTATGGTCGTTGATGAAGCGCAAGACATGGTGCCACTACTGCGTAACCTTGAGATTTTCTTTCAGCGCGAGTCATGCGGTTGGTGTACACCGTGCCGTGATGGCCTACCATGGGGCGTGAAATTGCTTACTGCCATCAATGATGGTGAAGGGCAAGTGGGCGATGTCGAAAAACTAGAAGGTCTTACGCGTGATTTATGGATTGGTAAGACATTCTGTGCGCATGCCCCAGGTGCGATGGAGCCACTCATGAGTGCGATTAAATATTTCCGTCCAGAGTTTGATCAAAAAATCGCGCAGGCGGTTGGTGTCGATGTTATTGATGCGGCAGCCAACCAACAGCCAGTAGCGAAATAAGGAGAGCGGCATGGCAGTCATACATATTGATGGAACCACTGTCGAAGTAGATAGCGCAGATAACTTGCTACAAGCTTGCCTATCACTCGGCATTGATGTGCCGTATTTTTGTTATCATCCAGCCCTTGGCTCAGTAGGGTCGTGCCGTCAGTGCGCGGTCAAGCAATTTCAAAACAAAGAAGATATGGAAGCGGGTCGCGGTCGCTTAGTCATGTCATGTATGGTCGCTCCTGGCGATGACATGTACATCTCTGTGACTGACGATGAAGCCAAAGCATTCCGTAAGTCGATGGTTGAGCTACTGATGACCAACCATCCACACGACTGTCCAACCTGTGAAGAGGGCGGGCATTGTCATTTGCAAGACATGACCTATATGTCAGGTCATAGCCGCCGTCGCTATCGCTTTACCAAACGCACGCATCATAACCAAGAGCTTGGCCCGTTTATCGCGCATGAGATGAACCGTTGTATCGCGTGCTACCGCTGTGTACGTTTTTATAAAGACTACGCAGGTGGTGAAGATTTAGGTGTCTATGGCTCAAACAACCGTGTGTATTTTGGCCGTGACCAAGACGGTCAGTTCGAAAGCGAATTTTCAGGAAATTTGACAGAAGTTTGTCCAACTGGGGTGTTCACTGATAAGACTCACTCTGATCGTTATAACCGTAAATGGGACATGCAGTATGCGCCAAGCATCTGTCATGGTTGCTCAGCTGGTTGTAATATCTCGCCAGGTGAACGTTATGGTGAATTACGCCGTATCGAAAACCGCTATAACGGTGAAGTAAACCGTTACTTCTTATGTGACCGTGGTCGTTTTGGTTATGGCTATGTCAATCGTGATGATCGCCCAACCCAAGCGCTTGAGCGTATCAACGATAAGCATGTCAAAATTAATATCGACTACGCACTTGATGAAACCATCAAGCGACTAAAAGACAAAAAAGTCATTGGGATTGGCTCACCGCGCGCCAGTTTAGAGACCAACTTTGCGCTAAAAAATCTCGTTGGTTTTGATAACTTTTCAACAGGTTTGAACCATCAGCAGCAAGCATTGGTCAATAAGTGCATCGAAGTGCTGAGCACTGAAGGTATTTATAATCCAAGCATGACCGACATCGAAACGCATGATGCAGTGCTCGTATTAGGTGAAGACATTACACAAACTTCATCACGTGTTGCGCTGTCAGTACGCCAAGCGGCAAAAAATGAAGGCCTAAAAATGGCGGCGGCATTGCAAACACAGCCGTGGCTTGCTGAACCAGTCAAGCGTATTGCGCAAGATGCGCTAAGCCCTGTCTATGTCATCGATGTTACGCAAACCAAGCTAGAAGATATCAGTAAGGTAAGTGTGGTGGCGACACCTGAAGATATCATTCAACTTGGCTTCAAAGTCGCTGATGAAATTGCCAACTTCGCTGATGACTTGGTAGAAATAACGGACCCACAATCGTCTGAGCAAGGTATCGATACTGATGGTATGCAAGCGTTGGCTCAGCAAGTCGCTTATGATTTGATTCAAGCAGATAAGCCATTAGTTGTTTCAGGTAGTAGCTTATCTTCTACCGCTTTGATAGAAGCAGCGGCGCAAATTACTCAAGCATTAACTCAAAAACGTGCGGCAATTAAAGCCACTGAGCAACAGCAGGTTGACGCCCATAATGCCAAAGTAAATGCAGCTCAAGCAGAAGCTGCTGATGACCAGCCTGAAGAAGATAAAGATTTATCTGCTAAGCCAAACAAACCTGAAACAGGCGTAAATACAGAAGCGCAGGATGATGTAGAGCGTGAGCCTGCTGAAAACCTTGAGCTGAAAGAAGTAAACACTAAATACCAAGCACAAGCAGGTATCTATCTAACGGTTCCTGATGCCAATAGCATTGGCGTTTGTATGCTTGGCGGTCAGTCAGTTGAAGAATTGCTAGCTACTGATTACGATGTGGTTGTGGTGGCAGAAAACCAGCTAACAGATGCGATTGATGCCAATAAATTGACGCAGTTATTGATAGATAAAACGGTCATTGCGTTGGATCATCAGCTGCTTGATTGGCATAAAGACGTCGATATCGTATTGCCAGCCGCAAGCTTTGCAGAAGCAGATGGCACACTGATATCTGCTGAAGGTCGTGCACAGCGTTTCTTCCAAGTTTATGATAATGAATACTATCATCCGATGAGCAGCATCAAAGAAGGCTGGCGCTGGATACATGCTGTGCATAGCAGCATCGAGAGTCGTGATGTCGATTGGACACAGCTCGATGATGTGATTAATGCTTTGATTGCAACGCATCCTAAGCTTGCTGGCATTAAGGGCGCTGCGCCTGAAGCGGACTATCGTATAACTGGTCTGAAAGTTGCGCGTCAGCCGCGTCGTTATTCAGGGCGTACCGCTATGCGTGCACCAATTTCGGTACACGAGCCAATGCAGCCAAAAGATTTAGACACTGGTCTAACTTTCTCAATGGAAGGTTATAGCGGTAAAGAAACACCAAGCTCAATGATTCCTTTTGCTAATGCAGCAGGTTGGAACTCACCGCAAGCATGGAACAAATACCAAGATAAAGTCGGCGGTCATCTGAAAAATGGTGATCCAGGTGTGCGCTTGTTTGATCAGTTAGAGCGTCTAGCCACTCGTCAATATGTTGCGCCAGAGGCCATGTCTGCAAATACCACTGATTTACAACAAGGCCAAGCCAAACTGGTACCGATTCACAATATTTATGCCAGCTCAATGATGGCCTCGCGCAGTCCAATCGTTGCAGAGCAGTTACCTGTAGCGGCATGGCGTATCGGTATAGATGATGCCAAAGACTGGAATATCGCTGCTGGTGATTACCTAGCGATTGAAATCGATAAGCAACAAATCACCTTGCCAGTACAGATCGTTGGTTATTTAGCAGAAGGTTGTATTGGTTATCCTGTTGGACAAGTCAGTATCATTCACCCATCGATGCCAGCGTCGGTACGTAAAGTGGATGCACCAGTAACGATGATGGGTAGCATGGCTAACGATATGATGAACAACAATGACGCTGCACAAATGAACGCAGCGCTGACCACCACACAGGAGGTGTAATATGCAGGTTACCCGTATTATCCCTGATGTGCCAAGCTTTTTGGCCAATATCATGAGCTTTGATGCTTGGTCTATTTTGTTTTTGGTGGGTCAATCCTTAGCCATTTTTTTGGTCGTGGTATTGGTTGCCGCAATTATGATCGTCTATGAGCGCCGCATGCTGGCCTTATGGCAAGATCGCTATGGCCCCAACCGTGTTGGGCCTTTTGGTTCATTGCAGCTTATTGCAGATATGCTCAAGATCTTCTTTAAAGAAGACTGGACACCAAAATTCACCGATAAGTTCATGTTTACGTTGGCACCTGCGGTCGCCATGTTTACTGCCTTGGCTTCGTTTGCCATTATTCCTATCTCGCCAACGCTAGGCGTGGTTGACTGGGATATTGGCATTTTGTTTTTCTTTGCCATGGCTGGTATTGCTGTCTATGCCGTGATGTTCGGTGGTTGGGCCTCTGCAAACAAATTCTCATTACTAGGTGGTTTGCGCTCTGCTGCACAGACAATCAGTTACGAGGTTTTCTTAGGTTTGTCGTTGATGGGCGTTGTTGCACTAACAGGTTCATTTAACTTGCGCGCCATTGTTGAAGCGCAAGCGGACGGCTGGTATATCATTCCGCAGTTCTTTGGATTTTTGACCTTTGTAGTGGCTGGTGTGGCCGTTACGCATAGACATCCATTTGACCAACCAGAAGCAGAGCAAGAGCTGGCCGAAGGCTATCATGTTGAATATTCTGGCATGAAGTTCGGTATGTTCTTCATTGGGGAATATGTCAACGTTGTCTTGATTTCTGCATTGATGACTTGCTTGTTTTTTGGTGGTTGGCTTGCACCTTTTAATTTAGATATTCCATTTATTCCACCAGCTTTTTGGTTCATGATTAAAACGCTGTTCTTTATGACCATGTTTGTTTTGGCTCGAGGCTCACTCATGCGTCCGCGTTATGATCAGGTGATGAACTTTGGCTGGAAAGTATGTCTGCCTGTAACCTTGATCAATTTGTTGATTACGGCTGCGGTCATTTTGATCTTTTCCCCAACGCTGTAATCATCACTAGCCATCACTGATGAACTAGGGTAAAGCTGATAAGGATAATAATCCCATGTTTACTACCATAAAAAAGACCGTCATTGGTATATTTACCATTGTCCGCAGCATGTGGATGGTCAATAGTCATGCGCTCAGACCGCGTGACACCATTCTTTATCCTGAAGAGCCGGTACCTGTACCGCCGCGTTTTCGTGGACGTATTGTCCTAACGCGTGATCCTGATGGAGACGAGCGCTGTGTTGCTTGTAACTTGTGTGCGGTGGCATGTCCGGTAGGATGTATCTCATTACAAAAAGCCGAGCGTGATGATGGGCGCTGGTATCCGGAGTTTTTTCGTATTAACTTTTCACGCTGTATCTTTTGTGGATTGTGTGAAGAAGCCTGTCCAACGACAGCCATTCAATTGACACCTGACTTTGAGTTGGGTGAGTATAAGCGCCAAGATTTGGTCTACGAAAAAGAGCATTTGCTTATTTCAGGACCAGGTAAATACCCTGATTATAACTATTATCGTGTGACAGGTATGGCGGTAGCAGAAAAACCAAAAGGTGCAGCACAAAACGAGTCTGCACCGATTGACCTAAGGAGCTTGCTACCATGATGAATATTTTGAACCATCCTGAACTGGCTGGGTTTTATTCGCTTGCAGCAGTGGCCATATTTGCCAGTCTGCGCGTAGTGACTCAGGCCAATCCCGTGCATGCTATCTTATCGATGATTGTGTCGTTATTGGCAATAGCCGGAATATTCTTTGTATTAGGTGCGCCATTTGCTGGTGCATTAGAGATTGTCGTTTATGCGGGTGCCATTATGGTGCTATTTGTCTTTGTGATTATGATGCTGAATTTGGGCATGAGTAATGATGAGCGTGAAGAGCGTTGGCTCGATGCAGGCACTTGGGCAATACCAACAGGATTGACGATAATTATTGCGGTTGTGCTATATGCAATGATTGGTCTCAATCACGATGAAGCAGTCATGATGGGTGGTACGACTATCTCTGCTAAAGCAGTCGGTACGGTACTGTTTACCAAATATATTATGTTGGTCGAAGTAGCAGCATTGCTACTCTTGGCAGCCTTGGTCGCCGCTTATCATTTAGGTAAAGAGACAGTCGACGATGAGGTCATCGATGACGATAGCCAAAATTTAAGACCAAGCGTAGGCAGTATCAAGCAATACGACAATGATAGTAATCTTACACAGTATGATGCCGTAGAAATGGCTAAGCCCTATGAATATAAAGATGTTGATCCGCATGACTATGTAGGTATGAAAGTAGGTGCGAACAAAGTTACGCGCAAGGAGTCAGACTAATGGTACTAGCAGCAAGCGTGGCACAAGATGTGTCAAACGTGCCGTTTGCCCACGAGGTGGCAGGCTTAGTACAGCCAGCCGCTGAGGCGCAAAATGTACTGGGTATGATACCCATGAGCCATGGATTGATCTTGGCAGGTGTTTTATTTGCCATCGGTCTGTGTGGCGTCATGGTACGACGTAACTTCCTATTTATGCTAATGAGTCTTGAGATCATGATGAATGCGGCAGCATTGGCATTTGTAGTGGCAGGTAGTCGCTGGGTAGATCCAGATGGGCAGATTATGTTTATCTTTATTTTGACCTTAGCAGCAGCTGAAGCGTCAATTGGTCTGGCAATATTATTGCGTTTTTATCATCAGCGTGGGCATCTCGATGTCGATAGCGCCAATGAGATGAAAGGATGATGTCATGAGTTTATTACCATTAACCTTTATATTCCCGCTCATTGGCTTTTTGATTTTAGCCTTTATGCGTGACAAATTATCAGAGCAGGTCGCAGCGATTGTTGGCGTGGGTAGCATGCTGCTATCAGCACTATGCACGCTAGTCGTTAGCTATACTTTTTTGACCACCAATCCAACTGGAACGGTAGTAGAAGTTCCGCTGTGGACATGGTTCCAAGTTGGCGATTTCGCGCCGCATTTTGGTTTGAGCTTTGATGGTTTGGCATTGACCATGACTGGTGTCATCACTGGGATTGGCTTTTTGATCCATTTGTTTGCCGCTTGGTACATGAAAGGCGATACTGGCTTTGCTCGTTTCTTTAGCTATATGAACTTGTTTGTGGCCAGTATGTTGTTACTGGTACTAGCAGATGACTTATTCTTGCTTTATCTCGGTTGGGAAGGCGTGGGTATCTGCTCTTATCTATTGATTGGTTATTATTACCATGACAGAGCCAACGGCCGTGCCGCGATGAAAGCTTTTACCGTTACGCGTGTCGGTGATGTGTTCTTAGCCTTCGGTTTGTTCTTATTATTCCGCGAATTCGGTACGCTCAATATTCAAGAGATTATTACGCGTGCGCCAGAAGTATTCGATGTTAATAATCCAACGATGATGCTAACGACCATGATGTTGGTTGGCGGCGCGATGGGTAAATCAGCCCAGTTGCCCCTACATACGTGGCTTGCTGATGCGATGGCAGGCCCAACACCAGTATCGGCATTGATTCACGCGGCGACGATGGTGACGGCAGGTGTTTATTTGATTGCCCGTCTACATCCGTTGTTTGAGTTGACCCCGGGTATCTTATTGTATTGGGTCGGCGGCGTAGGCGCGTTGACGTTAGTCGTTGCTGGGTTCTGTGCACTTGCGCAAACAGATATCAAACGTATTCTTGCTTATTCGACCATGAGTCAAATTGGTTATATGTTCCTAGCACTTGGCGTAGGCGCGTGGCAAGGTGCAATCTTCCATCTGATGACCCATGCTTTCTTTAAAGCATTACTCTTTTTATCATCAGGTGCGGTCATCCTTGCGGTACATCACGAGCAAGACATCTTTAAGATGGGCGGTCTGCGCAAAAAGATACCATTGGTATTCTGGTGTTATATCGTTGGTGGCGGTGCACTTGCTGCAATACCTTGGGTTACTGTTGGTTTCTATTCTAAAGAAGCGATTCTTTGGGAGACTTATGCGACTGGACATTTAGTACTATTCTATATGGGTGTCTTTGGTGCCTTCTTAACCGCGATTTATACGTTCCGTATGATTTGGATTATCTTCTTCGGTGAAGAAAAAACCCATGCTCATAAGCTATCAGGTATGTCGTACTGGTTGCCTTTAACCGTACTGCTCGTACTATCTACTGCTGTTGGTGCGTGGATTACACCGCCATTAGAGGGCGTGTTGCCAGAAAGCGTTGGTCATTTATTAGAAGTTGCCGGTCAAGCGCATGCTAAGCACACCGCAGAGTATATCGCGATGGGTGCCATGGCAGCAGGTTTGATATTGGCAGCACTATTATATGTCGTTAACAAAGGTCGCTTGCTTACTAGATTTAAGCGCTCACGTATAGGTGGGGCATTGTATCACTGGTGCTACCATGGCTTAGGTTTCGACGCGCTATATGATGTACTTTTCGTAAAACCCTTTTTGTTCATCGGCCGCTTATTAAGAGCAGACCCTATTGATAAAACGTGGTTACTATTACCTAAGCTAGCTTCAGCAGGTAATAAAGTATTGTCTGCGACGCAAACAGGGTCTCTTCGAGGTTATGCCACAAGCTTTGGCTTGGGTATGGCTGTATTGCTGGTGCTGGTAATGATGACGGTGGTGTAAAAGATGATTGAGTTACAACAAACGTGGATGCTACCAGCATTAATCGCAATTCCTTTTATTGCAGGTTTGCTATGTTGGGTGGTAGAGCGGTTTAATAAACGTCTGCCGCGCTGGATTGCCTTGATCGGTATGACGTTGACCTTTGCTTTGTCATTGCTACTTTGGCAGCAAGGTGATTTTAGCGGTATGAGTAAGCAAGTCATTGCGCCAGATGCGGCAGTGCCTTGGGTAGCAGAGTTTAGCGTACCGTGGATACCTAGCTTTGGTATAAGCTTTCATTTAGCGTTAGATGGTCTGTCGTTATTAATGGTGGCTTTGACAGGTTTGCTTGGTGTGGCAGCTGTTGCTTGCTCGTGGAATGAGATTCAGCGCCGTGTTGGTTTCTTCCATTTAAACTTACTATGGAGTTTGGGCGGCGTCATCGGTGTTTTCTTAGCGATTGACCTATTCTTATTCTTCTTCTTTTGGGAGATGATGCTGGTTCCTATCTACTTCTTGATCGCGATTTGGGGTCATGATGTGGTTGGTAAAACCAAAGAATACGCCGCAACCAAGTTCTTTATCTATACCCAAGCATCTGGGCTTATCATGCTCATCGGTATCTTGGTATTGGTCATTATCAGCTATGCCCAAAAAGGTGTGGTGAGCTTTAATTATAATGACTTGCTCGGTACGTCACTTGGCGGCTGGGAATATCCAATCATGCTGTGCTTCTTCATTGGCTTTGCGGTGAAGTTGCCAATCATTCCTTTCCATGGCTGGTTGCCAGATGCGCATGCGCAGGCACCAACGGCAGGTTCTGTGGATTTGGCGGGTGTACTCATTAAAACCGCTGCGTATGGTTTGATTCGTTTTGTGTTGCCACTATTTCCAGCAGCATCACAAGAGTTTGCGCCGATAGCGATTACTTTAGGTACGATTGGTATCTTTTACGGTGCATGGCTAGCGTTTATGCAGACTGACATGAAGCGTTTGCTCGCGTATACCAGTATCTCGCACATGGGTTTTGTGGTATTGGCGATCTATACCGGGACATTGCTCAGCTTGCAAGGGCTGATGATCCAGATGCTTGCTCATGGTTTGAGTTCAGCTGCACTCTTTATCATGGCAGGACAGCTATATGAGCGTCTGCATACCCGTGATTTGACCTTGATGGGTGGCATGTGGGGACAGTTCCGCTACTACGCACCGATATTGATGTTCTTCTGTGCTGCGCTGTTAGGTATTCCAGGTACGGGCAACTTCATTGGCGAGTTTATGATTTTGTTTGGCTCATTTGCTCAGTATCCAGTGTTTGTGGTTTTCGCGACATTCAGTTTGGTATTAGCAGGTCTTTATTCGCTGATTTTGATTCATCGCGCACTATTTGGTAAAAACAACATCGCAGCGTTGGCAGAGCGAGAGACTAAGTCACATGGCTTACCCGCACGTAAACTAAAAGACTTGGGCAAGCGGGAGCTGTCATTGCTACTGATGTTAGCTGCTGGTTTGGTATGGCTAGGACTGTATCCACAGCCGTTCCTTGACACCTCAAGTCATGCGATGCAGTGGATCAATAACGCATATATATACAGTCAAGTGACACAGGTAGATGCGTCGCATCTGCTTGATGTAATGGAGGCACGTTAAGTCATGAATGATATTACGATGAATGATTTGATAGGATTGTTGCCTTACGCACCGATTATCGCCGTAGTGATTACGGTACTAACGGTTATGATCGCGATTACCTTTAAACGCTCGCACATGGTCACTGGTACGATTACAGTGGCAGGCTTAAACGTTGGCTTGTTTACTTTAATCGGGCAGATGATCGGCGTGATTGAAAGCGGCTCTATCGCGCCAAATGCTGAGCAGTTATTTGTTATCGATAACTTTGCCCAATTTAATATGGTAGTGATTTTTATCTGTGCCTTGGCTTGTTGTACGCTGTCTTATGCGTATCTGGCCAATCTCAAAGATAATAAAGAAGAGCTATACTTGCTCATGTTGTTATCGACCATTGGTGCATTACTAATGGTAAGCGCGCAGCATATGGCGTCATTCTTTATGAGCCTAGAGATGCTGTCAGTACCGCTATATGGTTTGCTTGCTTATACTTATATGCGCAACCAATCGCTCGAATCAGGACTGAAGTACTTGGTATTGTCGGCGACTGCATCAGCGACGTTACTGATGGGCATGGCCTTTATTTATGCGGAAGTTGGTTCATTAGCATTTAAGCCAATCAGTATGGCATTGGGCAATATCTTTGAGTCGCCATTACTGATATTGGGCGCGGCAATGATGATGTTTGGTATCGCCTTTAAACTCTCGGCTGCACCTTTCCATATGTGGACGCCTGATGTTTATGAAGGTGCACCAGCGCCTATCGCTACCTTTTTAGCATCAGTATCAAAAGTGGCGATGATGGCACTGGCAGTACGTTTCTTAATCGATACTGCTTTGCTAGCACTACCATCAGTGCAAATGCTATTGATGGTGATGGCAACTTTATCTATATTGGTAGGTAACCTGTTGGCAGTACGTCAAACCAGTCTGAAACGTCTACTCGGTTATTCATCTATTGCCCATATGGGTTATGTGATGATCGTGATTGTCAGCATTGGTTCAGCCGCTGATAGCATCTCTAGCATGTATATGGCGGTTTATGCCTTTACCTCTATCGGTGCCTTTGGCGTAGTGACGCTGATGTCGAGTCCATATCGCTTATCTGGTGAAGCCGATGAGTTGACGCATTATCAAGGGTTGTTCTGGCGTCGTCCAGTATTGACCGCTGTCATGACTATCATGATGTTGTCATTGGCTGGTATTCCGTTGACGGCAGGCTTTATCACTAAGCTATTTGCCATCTTGGCTGCTGTACAAGGTACCAACTGGTTCTTGGCAGGGATGATTATCTTGGGTAGTGCGATTGGTCTATTTTACTACTTACGCGTTTTACTTACGCTGTTCAAACGTCCCAAGCAATTCATCGAGTTTGATGTGTCTGGGCAATGGGGTATCCGTACTGGTGGTATCATGATCATTGCTGTGACGGCGATTATTCTATTCTTTGGTATCTTGCCAAATAGTATGATTGAGTGGGCAAGTTTGGCTCGAATTTGGTAATGTCGCTGAATTAATACGACAGATAAGTCGCTGTGACCTATCTGTTGTTACGGTTAAAAAACCAAGATGTGCCAGCTTTATGATAAGCTTGGCGCATCTTTTTTTTATGCTTACCTTGTTGGTATTTATCTTCTTTTGCCTATCAAAGGTAACTTATAAAAATACAGTTTAATAAAAGTATAAGTGACGAATAATTATGAGTGATAATATTCAAACAGTAACGGTGCTCAGTAAAACCACATGGACGCCAAATCTATTTAGCTTTACCGTCAGCCGTCCTGACAGCTTTAAGTTTACAGCAGGGCAGTTTGTACGTTTAGGCGTCAATCCTAGTCAGTTGAAATATTATCAACAGACTGATGCAAGTGATGACACTGCTGATACTGCATTGAATGAAGACGTTTTTCGTGCATATTCGATTGTCTCTTCGCCCTTTGATGAGGTGATAGAGTTCTTCTCTATTGTGATTCCTGATGGTGCATTTACCTCGCAACTGCAGCACTTACAAGTGGGCGATGAGCTATTACTCAACACCATGCCATTTGGGTTTTTGACTTTGGCGCGTTACCAAAAACCCTTGCCAAGAGATTTATGGCTGCTAGCAACAGGGACTGGCTTGGCACCGTTTTTGTCAATGCTACAAGATTTAAAGACATGGGAAGATTACGAGCATATTGTATTGGCCTATAGCGCACGCTCGCTCGATGAACTGGCTTACGTTGAGAAAATTGAGCGCCTACAAGAAGACTTCGGTACGCTGGTTGATAATCCAGCAAAGCTTATCTTTATACCAATTGTCACTCGTGAGCCTGTCGAAGGTGCATTATCAGAGCGTTTACCGAAGCTACTGCTAGAAGGTAGCTTGCAAGAGCGTGCGGGAATCGCATTAAACATTGATACTACCCATGTCATGCTATGTGGTAACCCAGATATGGTAGAAGATACTAAAGAAGCGTTAAAAACATTAGGTCTGGTGATGAATCGCCGCGGCGAGGGTAATATTGCCGTAGAGAACTACTGGTAGTTATCGGATTTAATAAAAAAACGCTGCATCTTAAAGGTTATCAGCCTTATAGATGTAGCGCTTTTTTATGGGATAAAATACTAGCGACTTACTCTTGGCTTGGCTCAGTCGCATCATCTATAGGGTTGATAGGACCTTGCATCAACTCAGGATCATCGTCATCGCTGATGATATCTTCATTGCTGCTGGCAGCCAGTAAATCTCGATAGTTAATCTGAGCCTTTAAAACCATTTGCTCTTCTTCTAGCTCACCATAATTTATCTGCACTTTATGCAAGGTGCTTATGATTTTTTTATTATTTTTTAACCAACGATGGATATCAAGATAAATCACCTCATCTTTTGCACGAGCAATATTTACGTACGACAGAATAAAGCCTAAAGGGTCTTTTTTGAGCACACTGTGATAAAACCAAATCGCCAGTTTGATGCCTTGACGTTTCACGAAAGATTCACAGCGCAGATTTAGTATATCGGTATAAGTTTGCTGACCAAATACAAAACGTTGTACATTGCGATCGAGTTGAACGTGAACTAAGCTAAAGTTACTTGCTACCTCGGCATAGATACCGCCTGCATTGACAGTGCAGTACAAACGAAACCAGTCATCATGCATCTCGACACGTAGTTCTAAAATGGCTTTCACATTATCGGTGACAAACCTTTGTAGTGCATCATTAACGTAAGTCTGTGCTACTGGTAATGATAGTTCATCCTCGAACTTGTCCGTCGTCTTGTTATAGATATCTTTAACCGATTGGGCGATACGATCCCAACCACTGCCGAATGACTCGTCAAAACGATAGCCAATACTCTCGAAGAACTCATCAAAATTTTCTGAATTATTCACGTTATCAAAGTCACTCAAACTTATTATCCTTATAGGGCGCGTCATTTAATCGGTGACGTAAAAATGGCTAAACAGTATCTGCAGGCAATCGTTAATCCAAACGAAAGCAAATGCACTATAACTTCTAAATCTTTACGACCAACAGTAATTTTTATACTGGTAGGTAGCAAAAGCGAAAAAATCACCTTTAATACTAGTGCGTCTATGTCTATTAAACTGCTTAACTAAGGCGATGCACAGTTCTGATTATGACAATGCACAATGCTAACCATTCAATTGTGTTAAGGCAGTATATAACAAATACAGTGGCTTCAAAATGAACACGTGCGTTTTATAGCAACTCATTTGGTATAGACAGTGTTTCGTTTGTCTTATAGGTTCTCAAATGCATATCTATTAATCAGCGGCTAAGGTTACCAATCCTGCATGGCAGATGTCAAAATGCCGCCGCAGTGTTGATACTGGCGACATAATTCTATGTCATGTTATGATAGCGCCAGTATAAATCTTGCTTATCGTTACAATACTGATTAAATGGTGCCTTGTATTGATATGCTCACAATCTGAGATCCATTGTGGCCTATATAAAAGACTCACAGAGTTATCATTTTTCGGCACAAGCTCCTAAGCGCAATATCAGCTTGCCTGTCGCTATTGTCATTGCAGTAGCTGTCCATGTGTTGATTATCTTCGGCATCGGCTTTTCCATGGGGAAAGACCCAGCTGCAATGATGCAAGACGTGGCAAAGGTGCTGACCGACAACATGCAGCCCAATGAAGATGCACATTTTATTGCCAACGCTTCACAAGAGGGCGGTGGTACAATAGAAGAGCAGCTAAGACAAGAGAACAATCAGCTAAGTGCAATGTCTGCTGAGCAAATGAGTGAGACTCAAGACATCATTAACTTACAGCGCCAAGTTCGTCAGCAGCGCTACCAAGAAAGTTATCTACGTACGACGTTGAGCTGGCGTCAAGCCACGGTAGAGTCGGATAATGATAGCGAGCAAGCGCAAGATGATGCGATGGCGCAAGAAGAGCGTCTACGTAAGCAGATTGCAACCTTAGAAGCTCAATTGTCTCAGCGTCAACAGGTTTATGCAACCAAATCCAAAGTTGTAACGATGGATAGTAATTCGACCACGCGAGGTGCGGCAGCAGATTATATTAATACATTCCGCGAGCACGTTGAGCGAGTGGGTAATTTGCATTATCCTGTGCAAGCACGCGCTCAAGGTATTACGGGTGAGGTGCGGTTAATGGTGATCATCAGTAACGATGGGGATATCAAAGCTATTCGCTTACTTGAAAGCTCGAACTCTACGATATTGGATGAAGCTGCTAAGCAGTCGGTACGACAAGCTGCACCCTTTGGTAAATTTACCGAAGACATGAGCGATATCGTCGAGCTGCGCTTGATACGTACGTACCGCTATAGTGATACGGTTGAAGTAACGTATTAAGGTTAACCTATACAAGTACTAAGAATAAATTTACTTAAAATCAAGTCAATGAAAATACAGCTGTTAAAAACAACGCACTATGTTTTATAAGTACAGATATCAAAACTCATAACACACCGCTATAAAATAAAGAGTCATTATGGAATTTTTAGGTTTTACCGTAGATGTCGCGACTTTAACGAGCAATGCTTTAGAGCTGGTCATTAAAGTCGCTTTAGCAATAATTATATTTATCGTTGGGCGTTGGCTTGCCAAAAAGGCAGTCTCTTTTTCTGATCGACTGATGACGCGTAGTCATTTGGATCAGACAGTTGCCAGCTTTTTAAGTCGGCTATTGTATGGCGTGCTACTGGTTGTGGTGGTCCTAGCTGCACTTAGTAAAGTCGGCGTGCAGACTACCTCTGTCGTCGCGATCTTAGGTGGTGCTGCCGTTGCCATTGGTTTGTCACTGAAAGATCAGCTATCGAATTTTGCTGCTGGTATTATGATTGTGACGTTTCGCCCGTTTGTACGCGGTGACTATGTGCAGATATTGGGTCACACAGGGACGGTAAGTGAAATTAGCCTAGTTAATACGCATCTAACCACCACCACCAATCACGATATTATTATTCCAAACGGTGATATCACCACCAGTGCTACTATCAATTATAGCTCGCTGCCCAATCGCCGTGTCGATATCACACTTGGTATTGGTTATGACGCTGATATTAAAACAGCTAAAGATATTATGATTAAACTGGCTACTGATAATCCATTGTCATTCGCTGATCCAGCACCTATTGTTCGAGTTACTAACCTGGGTGACAATTCAGTCGACCTAACGCTCAATGTTTGGACCACAAATGACGATTGGTGGAGCATGCAGTGTGATTTATTAGAGCAATTCAAATATGCCCTGGATGATAATAAAATTGATATTCCATTCCCGCAGCGCAGTGTACATGTTAAAGGATTGGATATGTTGATGGGCAATAAAGACCAGTCACCAGCGCCATTACCTTCTTTAGATAAAGATAATAATGCCTAAAATGCGCAGCTTGTGAGTTAACAGATCAAGTAAAACAAACAGCCTCAACAATCATAAATAAGGATTTGGCAGCGCAAGATTTTTTAGAATGGCAATCTCAAACTTTTCCATTTCATCTTGCTCAGCCTGTCCAAGCTCATGATCAAAACCCAATAGGTGTAGCACGCCATGTACCAGTAAATGGCTAATGTGCTGCACCACGGTTTTGTCCTGTTCAGCCGCTTCACGTACCATCACTTCGTGACATATAATCAGCTCTCCAAGAGGCAACGTTGGCATCAGCTCAATGATAGTAGCAGGTAATTCACTTGGATAAGACAAAATATTAGTCGCATAGTCCTTACCACGTGCTTCTAAATTTAATGCACGACCTTCGACTTCATCAGTAATATATATATCCAATGTTTTTGACTTTTCTTGCCAGAGCTCAGAATCAATATCTGCAAAATAAGGTAGGGTCAGACCATTATTAATACGATTATCTATATATTCTAAAGTTGCCATCATGACTGACAGCAGACGCTCACGATTGTAAAAAGTATTTAAGGTCTCATCATTAATACTATCGGTCGCACTGATATCAAGTGCTGCTAAGCTGGCATGGTTGCTAGCGATCTTGTCATCAACATTGATATTGTCAGGTTGGCTCATGTTGTTGTCCTTTTTATTATAGATAAATGTGTTTCTAAGGCTGCATTGTTTGGATTATTTACTTACCAGCTTTTTTTGCCATATAAACAGCTTAATCACTGTCCATCTCAGTGCTACGTTCTTGGCTAATATATAAAGGCTACTATAGCTAAGTTGCTGGTAGGCTACTAGTAGTGAAAGAGCTAAATCCAACAAAATATTGGTAAGAAAAAACCGGACTACTGTTAGTAATCCGGTTTTCTTATACAAGATAAGTGCTTATAGCAAATGTCTGTAATTCAGTTATTAGCTTGATTATTACAAACTGGCTGCTGCATTAGCGACTGCTTGCTTTCGCTCTTGTTCTTTCATACGTTCAAACTTACGTTTTTCTTGTAGTGCCAGTTGTTCTTCATCGAACACATCATAGGCTTCGACAATTTGTTGTACCAACTGATGTCGCACCACATCTTTTGAGTCAAATTTTGTGATATGAATCTCTTCAATACCACTCAAGATATCCATCGCTTGCGCCAAGCCCGATTTATGACCGCGTGGCAAATCGACCTGAGTAATATCACCAGTGATGACCGCACGTGAGCCAAAGCCCAAGCGTGTCAAAAACATTTTCATCTGTTCAGGCGTGGTATTTTGCGCTTCATCTAAAATGACAAATGAGTTATTCAAAGTACGGCCACGCATATAAGCAAGTGGCGCGATTTCAATAATCTGACGCTCAATCATTTTACCAACCTTCTCAAAGCCGATCATCTCATATAGTGCGTCGTATAATGGGCGTAAGTATGGGTCAATTTTCTGAGTCAAATCACCTGGCAAGAAGCCTAGCTTTTCGCCAGCTTCTACCGCTGGACGTACCAGCAAAATACGTTCAATCTCATTACGCTCAAGCATATCTACGGCACAAGCAACTGCTAGATAGGTTTTACCCGTACCAGCAGGCCCAATACCAAATGATACATCAGAGCTCAGGACGTTTCTTACGTAGCGCTGTTGGTTACCACCGCGTGGAACGATGCGTCCCTTGCGTGTACGCAAACTGATGGGCGTAAACTCGCTAGCCTCATCTAAGTCTTCATCATATTCCATATCATCATGACCTTCTTGCTCATCTTCTTCGATATCTTCATCACGAGAGATACTAGATTGGATGATGAGATGCAGTTCTTCTGCACTGATATCTTTGGTATTCTGGGCTTCATCTACCATTTTGTAGATGATACGTTCACCGCGTTCGACATTAGTCACATCGCCACTCAGGCAAAAATCGCCGTGGCGCTGCATGATTTTAATATCGAGGCGTTCTTGGATGTATTTCATGTGGTTGTTGTATTCACCAAGCACGGTTTTCAGCTGTGCTGGAGTCAATGATTCAAACTTTATACGGCGGCTCATGGAATCAGTCAAGCGATTATCCTTTTATTGTGTACCCAACGCTATGATTTCGTTTTAATGGCGTGACGGGTTGCAGAGATAAAATAGTTAGTGGCGTTACAGTATTTTGGATGTTGAAAAATCTTAGATAACAAAAATGACGGCGATATTATTATTGTTTTTGTGGAAAGTAGTAAATGAAAGTCTTGCCTTCATTATGGTAGAGAATTTTTAAATTTCAAGCCATACATCTAGGTAGATGACACTGTTTTTGTATGCTGATTGCAACTGCTACAGCGACTTTCTGTAAATCGATTCAATGTTGCTAACAGTTCTATATAATTCATCGCTATCCATTGTTTGATAATACTTTAATAAGATTAAAATTTTTGAGTTTTATAAATACAAAGCTTACTTATGATGAAAATGGAGAAACGGTTTGTCTACGTTTAAGGCCACGGCATAATAGACAATTTGTGGTAATCTATGTGCTATACCATGGTTTGCTACAATCCATCTAATAACTGCAGTAACATGATAAAAATTATAAAATAAAATCAGTGACAAGCGGTTATCTATTACTAATAAACCGCTTGTCTAAAAAATTATAATAGGAAAATAATGATGCAAGATACTGATTCACATTTATCCAATTCTAACAACATATCTAAAAAGAAAGAAGCAATCACCGATCAGCAAGTGCTTATCGCAGGTGGTGGTCATGTTGGTTTGTCTTTTGCATTGCTATTATCTCACCACGGTATAGCAAGTACCTTATTAGAAAAAAACAGCTATCCAACCATCAGTCCAACGGATGATAGTACTCGTAGCCATTATTTAGACAGTCGCAATACCGCATTATCACGGCGTACGGTACAGATATATCAAGAGATTGGACTGTGGGATGAATTACAGAGCCATGCTTGCCGTATCGATACCGTACAGATTAGTGAGCAAGGTAGCTTTGGACGTGCGCAGTTGAATAAAGCAGAAGAGCGCGTTGAGTCATTTGGGCAGGTCATCGAAAACGCTTGGCTGGGGCGAAAGCTTTTATTAGCCGCGCAGCAAGAATCATTAATTACCTTAATAGATAATGCCAATGTGACGACGGTCCAACAGCAGGCCGATAGTGTGACGCTTAGCTTTAATTACAATGACGACGCGGAAAACGATCAACAGCTACAAGCTAGCGTATTAGTGGCTTGTGATGGGCGCGACTCTACAGTACGCCAACTGTTAGATATCAGTACGACCACGTATAACTATCAGCAAACGGCTATCGTCGGGGTGGTAGAAACAGATACGCCACATGAGCATGCAGCGATTGAGCGTTTTAGTCCAGCTGGCCCGCTTGCTGTGCTTCCACTGACTGATCCAGAGGGCGATGGCAATGATGAGTATCAACAAGGCTACAGACGCTCTGTCGTGTGGGTATGTCCAACAGGTGAAGAAACTAGGTATCTGGAAGACGACGCGCATTTCTTGCAGACGTTACAGCAAGCGTTTGGACAACGCGCTGGCAAGTTTGTCACTGCTGGTTGCCGCGGTGCCTATCCATTGACCCGCGTACTAGCGGATAAGCAAGTAGAAGGGCGCTGCGTCATTATGGGCAATGCCGCTCACACTTTACATCCTGTCGCTGGTCAAGGCTTTAATCTTTGTATGCGAGATGCACATGTATTGGCACAAATGCTAAATACACAAGTGCTCAAAGGTGAAGATATCGGTAATGCACAGTTATTAAAGCGTTATGAAAAAGCACGTCAGACTGACCAGAAACGAGTGATTCGATTCTGTGATGCGGTAGTACATGGTTTTACCCATCCTAACCCCGCGATTAAGCTGGCGCGGAATATGGCGTTGTTGGCCTTTGATAAGTTGCCAAATATTAAACCACTAGTCGCCACTTATGCGATGGGTCTAAAGTCATAGCGCTATAGTTAATCCTCTTTAAAAGAGTGACAGCGTTAACCTCGCTTGAAGTATTGCCTATACATCTGCACTCGGTTGCCTTGTCTGTCTTTTAAACTGAATCAACTAACTGTAATTAAGATTGATAATAATCATTCTAATATTGAGCAATATTGAGAGACACCTTATGAAAAACAACCATACGTTGATTATCGGTGGCGGTATCGTTGGTGCGACATTGGCGCTAAAACTAGCACAACAAAAAATGCCTGTGACGTTAATTGATGCTCGCCCTGCACGCGATGAATCAGCTTGGCAAAACGTACTTAGCAAACGTGATGCACGTGTCTATGCCCTCAGTATGGCCAGCATTAATTTGCTGAAAGATGTTGGTGCTTGGCAACATATTGCCATATCCAAACGCAAAGCAGACTACTCACAAATGCAGGTGTGGCAGCTAAATGGTATGGGTGAATTATTATTTGGTGAAAGTGAAGATATTGGCGCCGGGGATAATAGTAGTAAAAATCATGCGCCTACATTATTAGGTAGTATGGTAGAGCCAGCTATCATAGAGCACGCACTGTGGCAGAGTTTGCATGAGGACGATGTCAGTGATTATCTAACCCTTATCGCTGGTCATAAAGTTGTCAATATGGATTGGTTGGGGGCGCAGCAAGGTTACCGTGTAACTCTAGACAGTGGCGAAGCGATTGATACGCGTCTATTAGTTGGCGCTGATGGGCGTGGCTCATTTGTACGTCAGCAAGCAGGAATTGGCGTAGATACGTTAGACTATAACCAAACTGCCATCTGCTGTGCGATTCAGACCGAGAAACCGCATCAGGCAACTGCACGCCAAGCCATGCTACCGACGGGTACGTTAGCACTATTGCCATTAGCAGATATAACCGAGGCTGATCAAGAAAACCCGCAGCATTGGCAGTCCATAGTATGGACATTGCCACGCAATCAAGCATTGGCGTTGATAGAGGAAGAAGATCGCTTTATCGCTGATAAACTAGCTGCTGCCAGCAATTACGAACTGGGTGCGATTAATCAGATTGAGTCTATCGCTAGTTTTCCATTATCGGCACAGCAAGCGAAAAGCTACGTCGCTGACAACCTAGTGCTCATCGGTGACGCTGCTCATGGCGTACATCCACTGGCAGGTCAAGGATTGAATCTTGGTATGCTCGACGTAAAGGTGCTATGTGAGCAGTTGATGCATGACTTTACCCGTAGTGGCGGTACGCTTTGGGGCAACAATCAAACGCTACGTTATTATGAGCGTTCGCGTCGCCCGCATAATAGTATGATGATGCATAGTTTTTCTGCGCTTAACTGGTTATTTGCAGGGTCGCTTGCCCAAATGCGTCCCGTGCAGCAGATACGTAATGAAGGCATGTACCGAGTCAGCAAAATCAAGCCTTTGATGCGTTTGTTTGCTAAGCAGGCGAGTGGAGTTTAGGAATGGTAACTTAAATTAAATAATAAGAATATTTTGATGAAGCATATTTTAATTGATTATGAGAACATTCAGCCCAAAAGCTTCGATAATGTAGAGGTGGCTCAGTGTCATATATGGTTGTTTTTGGGTGTTAATCAGCAAAAAAGTCTGCCACTTGAACTGGTTGAAACACTGCTCAGGTTCGATAATGAAAGTGTTCATATTATTAAGATGCAACATGCAGGAAAAAATGCGTTAGATTTCTATTTGTCTTTTTATCTTGGTAAAATCTCTGAAATTGATCCTAGTGCCGATGTTTGTATTTTAGCAAGAGATAGTGGTTATGATATTTTGGTTGAGCATCTAAATAGTGCCTATAATGGTATGAATATAATGCGGCTAGAAAATGCTAATCAGCTAAATGTAGCTTATGAGCCCAATGAAAATACAGTGTTAGATATAGAACAAAGCAAACTTGTTATTGATGATAATCAAGATACTTTATGCGATAACGTTCCTGAGGTGCTAAAGGAAAATAAAAAACATCTAGCTCAACCGATCGAAAATGATGTACCTAAAGTGATTATATACGACTGTTATGTCTTAGTTTTCGATGGCATTGTAAATCGTAAAGTATTTTTACCAAGCTATAAGTCTAACTTATTACATTTGATGAAGAAGTATGTTCCAGTGAAAATGTTAGAGAACTTTAATAACCTTGAGCAAGATTATATTTTTGAACAGGTTTTTGATAAGTTTGTTAAATTAGGTCTTATTAGCCACAACCAAAACGAAGAAAAACTAAGTTATAAAGTAGATAGGCAAGGAATATTAGATTTAGTAAAAGATCAAGTTTTGTTGAATAAGGCTAAAAAAATTGACGGACTAAATAATGTCATTAAGCAGAAACTTGCAACTTATCGCCAAGTAAATGATGAAAAACAAGTTGGCCTAGTTGTGAGGTGGTTAGAAAAGCAAGTTTATATTAAGCAGAATAATCAAGCTATCTATTACTCACCTTTTGATAATATCAAGGAAAACTCGAGTAAAGTGTCACAAGGTAACAATAAGAATAGCAAAGACTCTGCTACAACATATCAACGCGCAATAGCACAGCTAAAAAGTAGACCAGCAAGTACTCGACCATCTAAAAAGTCGAGTTTAATAAATTATCTTAAAAGCCATCTACGCAATGAAGACCCTAAAACCATCGATAAGCTGGTTAAACAGATGGTTAATAATAAAATAATCGTAATATCAAATACGAACAAGCTGATCTACAAAATATAGTTTATCCCAACGCCGAGAAAAACACCATTAGCACTGGCGAGACAATATTAATCAAAAAGCCAAAGCTAATCGCTAGTGGCACGACTTTTAGACCACCTGACTGCTGGATGATAGGCAAGGTAAAGTCTAAACTGGTCGCGCCACCAAGCCCAACCGCAGCGGAAGGGTATTTACGCATAAATACCGGAATAAAGATTAACGCGAAGAACTCACGTACTAAGTCGTTGAATAACGCGACACTACCCCAAACCGCGCCATAAGCATCCGTCATGACAATCGCTGACAGCGAGTACCAACCAAACCCTGACGATAGTGCTAAGCCTTTCGTCCATGATACATCCGTAAATAGTAGCGCGAAAATAAGCCCGCCTGCCAATACTGCTAGCGTAAAAATGACACTCATTTCTACGCCGCGTTTATTGAGCAGCACTTCTTTTAACGTGATGCCCGAACCTTTTAAGCCTATACCGACCAGTAAAATCAAAATCATCAGCATGACGGTCATAGAGTTTTCAGGCGGCATATAATCAGCAGGCAAGAAATAGCCAATCACCATCCCAATCACCACACAAACTACTTGTGCTAAGCTACCTCGAATACTCACCTGATGTTCTTTAGATTTTACACTTGGTTTTTTGGCATGCCATGGTCGAAAATGGTCAAACACCATGAGCGAAAACAACCCTGTGCCAATTGTCAGTATTGATAGGACAGTGACATATAGAACAATTTCACCAACCTGACTGCCTAAGCCTTCTACCTGAGACAGCTCAATCCCGATCAATGCTAGGATGATAAATACTAAATATGACAAACCTTTGTCTGCTAGTTTTGTCATAGTAGGGTTAGAAGGAATGGCAAAGCCAATAAACATTGGCATTAATACTAGAACAAGGGTGACTAGGCTTTGCATGATGAAGGACTCGCAGCGTTTTTTATAAGGCTTTTTTAAGAAGCTGAAGATTGTACCATATAAGGTTAGCAATACTGATATGAGACACTGAGATTCATTGTAAATCATTGGTCGTTGTTGACTAAAATAGGAAAAATTGAACGATTACAATGATGATAGTAAATATCTTTTTCAAAATGTTTGAACGTTTTTGAGCATTCTGTAATTCTTTACCTTATAAACTTTTGTTGCTACATTAAAGTACTGAAAATATTTGGCTAGACTCATGTCGCTATATCAGCTTAAAACTCAGTTTCAAAATCAACTACGTCCGATAAGCAATACGCTGGTTGAGCAAAATGTTACCGCTAATCAAGTGACGGTATCCGCTATTTTATTGAGCGTCGGCACAGCGTATGTCATTGCGAAGCCTGCAACCGAGCAGCAAGCGTTATGGCTGCTATTACCTTCATCGTTATTTGTACGGATGGCACTCAATGCCATCGACGGCATGATGGCGCGTGAGCATGGTCAAGCATCGATACTGGGCGCAGTACTCAACGAGATGGGTGATATTGTTGCTGATACGGCTCTCATTGCCAGTTTGGCTCCTCATGTTGCTCAGCATGACTTACAGATTAATTCTGAACGACAGACTGGCACGAGGAAGTCACTAACCACTCAGCGGCATATTAGTAGCATGGTGGCATTGAGTGTTGGTACCGAACTGCTCGGTATCGCTAGCAATACGATACTAGGGGTTAGGGCGAACCAAGGGCCTTTGGGCAAAAGTGACCGCGCGTTGGTGCTGGGTGTGTTTGGTGCTTTTATGGGAAGCAAGAGGCCGCTATCACTCTCTCATTTCAAAATCACTCCGCTATTCATATTGACCGAAGCACTCCTACTCAAAACGTGCTTAAATCGTATACGCTATATGGCAAACCTATATTTGATGCATCAGCCGCCAACGCTTCGATCAGTAACGCGTGAGTCGAAAAATAACTCACTATCTATTAACATTGCCTCATCACGTGATACTGCTTTACCAAATAATTCTACTGACAACGCTTACCCATTGGAGCTCAAAGAAATGCCAACCACTCCGGTTAATAATCAAAAAATAAAAGAACAGGCCAGTGTGAATTTTGAGCAATCTTCACCCACAGTTATCAATGGTGAAAGTTGCTACAACGCTTATGATGGCACGGCTATTTATTATCGCTATTGGCTCACAATGCCATTAGTAGATATGCAAAAACCAACGATTAAAAAAGCCGCTCAGCCGTTACGCCAAGTGATTTTATTACATCGTGGCCATGAGCATTCGGGCCGATTAGCCGAACTAGGACAGCAGTTTGCAGCAGCAGGCTATCAAGTGTTTGCGTGGGATGCGCGCGGCAATGGTCGCTCAGGCGGTATCAAAGACCATGCCGAGAGCGTCACTGAACTAGAGAGAGATTTAGACGGATTTGTACAACTGGTCATCGGGCAAACTGGTATTGCTATCGAAGACACCCTGATCGTCGCCAGTAGTATCGGTGCGGTATTGGCGGCAGCATGGGTGCATGATTATGCGCCCAATATTCGCGGTATGATACTCGGCACGCCTGCGCTAAGCATTCGCTTGTACATGCCCTTTGCGATACCGTCATTAAAGGTGGCACGTACGCTGGGTCTGATGTCACGTGTCAGCAGTTATGTCAAAGCACAATTGCTGACCCATGATAAAGACGCGCAGCAAGCTTACAATGCGGATCCATTGATATCGAACAGTATTTCGACCGACTTATTGATTGATACTCATGCCACAGGTCAGCGTTTGCTTGATGATGCAGGGGCTATCACTGTGCCGACATTTGTACTGTGCGCAGGTAAGGATTATGTGGTCGACAAGCAGGCTGAACGCGCGTTTTATGAAGCGATAAACACACCGACTAAACGCTGGCAACTATACCCAGACAGTTATCACGCAATCTTTCACGAAACCAATAAGGCAGATGTGTTTGCCGACTGCATAGATTTTGCTGAGCAGGTGTTTGCCGCGCCAGTACAAGCGCCTGATTTGAGTACCGCGCATTTGGATAGCGCCAGTAAAGACAAGGTAGACCGCTTAGCGATTAAGCCATTCAATCCGAGCTTTGCTATTACTCGTTTTGCGATGCAGAAGTTTGGTCATGTCAGCGACGCGATTGCTACAGGGCTTGAGCATGGGTTTGATTCGGGCCACTCGCTTGATCATGTTTATTATAATCAGCCAAGTGGTCAAAATAAATTTGGACATGCGGTTGATAAGTTTTATTTAAACAATATCGGTTGGCAAGGTATTCGTATACGCCGCGCGCATATATTGGAGCTGGCACGTTTAGCGCTCGCAGATACTAAAGACAAAAACCAAAATAGTACCAAACCATATCAACCAAAATTGTTAGATATCGCCAGTGGCCATGGTTTTTATGCGTTTGACTTACTGACTGAGTTTACCGATTTGCGTGCGGAGCTACGAGATTATGAGATGCATAATATCCAAGCACTGCAAGCGAAAGCCTCTAATTTAGCCATTACTGATCGAGTCACTGCCTGTCAAAAGGATGCGTTTGACGCAGCCAGTTATCAGCAAGTAGAGAAGACGAGCAGTAGTAAGGTCAATAAAGGTTTTGATATTGCCATCAGCTCAGGCGTGTTTGAACTGTTTTCTGATAATACGCTGCCAGAGACGGCATTGGCAGGTATTTATGACAGCTTAAAAGCAAATGGTTATCTGATTTATACCAACCAACCGTGGCACCCTGAGCAGGAGTTTATCAGTAAAACCTTAAACAACCATCGTGGTAGCAGTTGGGTAATGCGCTGTCGCTCACAAGCGGAAATGGATCAACTGGTTGAGCGTGCTGGCTTTAAAAAGGTTGCTATGCGTATCGATCGTTTTGGTATCTTTACCGTGTCATTAGCGATTAAAACCGCACCAGTTGATGATGAGTCATAGATGAATAGTCAGCAGGTTAAACCCTACGAGCGTGTGCAGCTATTTTCTGGAGGTGGCTCACGTTTTGGCTATTATTTGGGCAGTTATGCGGCATTGGTCGAGCATGATTTGGCACCAGATATTATCGTGGGTACTTGCGGTGGCAGTTTGTCTGCTTATCTGGTACAGCTTGCGTCTGACCCTAAGGACTTGCAGGCGCTGATGTGTAGCCGTGAGCTGTATTCAGTTATCAAAGCGATTCGCCATGTTACTCCTGATGAGGCGAACAGGCGTGCAAAAATGCGCTATATAACGCATGCGCTCAAACGTTTGGGTTTGTCCTTATCACATCAATCGTCCAAAGCTCAGCGGCATCGGCAAGCAGATAGCTATGCGCGACTGTTAGATGAGCTGCAACAATTGGCGATGTTTCGTATTGATAATGAGGGGCAATGGCTTGATGAGCTGGCTGGTGTCTCTACCAATAGGCATAATATCAATAGACATAACTCCTTTAACGCGAATGACACAACGCCAGAGATAGCCATTATCGCGAGTCGCCTGTATTCAGCACCTGCGGATAGCGATTTATTGAATGATAACTTGGCTAATAATAACTTGGCTAATAGCAGCTCGACTGATACGTCAGCCAGTAATCACCATGTAAAGCTGCAAGAATTGTTGTTTGCGCCACCGCTTTTGGCAGAATATCTATCAGACCTGCCTACCGAGCGCATGACATCACCGACGCATAGCTTTGCCAATGAACGGATACATCCCCCTGTTAAGCTCCTGACCCAATGGGATATTCAATCAGTGGTTCGCGCCTCTATGGCAGATATGTATTATTTACCGCCCACCCATATCACAGAGCTTGGCTGGTGCTTGGGCGGTGTGATTAACCTCACACCTATTGAGTTGGCCTGTCAGTTGGCGAAAACGGTATTTGCAGAGACCAAGGATGGTTATGATGCATGGCTTGCTGCCCCTGCCATTAAACGGGTTTTTGGTTTTGACCCAAATGCGCGGTTGGCCGCAGTACATAGTTATCAATCGAAAGCTGCATTGTCCAAATCCACATCATCAAAATCCGCACCGCCTCATTGGCTACCATTTGCCGATAATGCCCAGCAGCTGACGGGGAAAAATGTGCAAAAGCGGTTTAATCTACAGCAAATGACCGTCGAGCTGATACACGCTGACTATGATGGCTTTGTGCAGCAAATGCAGGCGCAATGGCAGTATGGTCATCAGCGTACGGTCGATTACATACAGCAGCATAAATTATGACAACTCATGCAGAAGATACCGCTAAAAACCATGCGCCGCATATTATTGTTATAGGTGGTACAAGTGGGGTGGGTTTGGCACTGGCTGTGCATCATTTACAGCTTGGCTGGCAGGTGAGCGTGGTTGGGCGGCGCATGGCAAAGATAGAACATATCAATAGCCAGTATCCGACTATTCAGACCTATACCTGTGAGTTGACTGATGATACTCAAATAAAAAATTTACTAGAGAGATTATCGAGCATACGCTTTGACAGACTGATTTATAGTGCGGGCAGCTATACCAATGAGCGTACGCATCAGTTGAATCAAGCAGACAGTGATAAGATGTTAGCGATTAATCTGCAAGCGTTTGAGCAGGTATTTAGCTGGGCCAGCACTCAGTTAAAGCAGCAAAGCCAGTCGCTCGATGTCATTAAGAATAATATTACTAGTAGCAATGCCACTCATAATGGTGCCACTAATAATCTTAAGCCAAGCCTTATTTGTTTGGCATCCATTGCGGGTACGCTGGATTATCCTTATGCCAGCCTTTATGCCAAAAGTAAACGCGCGATGATAGCGACGGCCAGCGTTTATCGATTGGCGCTTGACCCTTATGAGATTCAAGTGACCTGCATTGCTTCAGGTTATATCGATACTCAAGCGCTGCGTGATTTAAACGACGGTGATGCCAGCCACAAGCCATTTATTATGAGTACGCAAACAGCGGTAACAAATATTATGAAAGCGATTGACGATGATGTTGAGTTGGCCGTGTTTCCAAAATCGATGCGCTACATTACTCGCACACTAAATCACTTACCTAAGCCATTACTCAACTGGATATTACGCAATAAACTGGATAAAGCCAGATAGCATGTCTATCAATATTTTGACTAGGTCTAACCAAATAACCAATACAGTAGGGTAAATAACGGCACCCCAATTAGTAAGCTATCCATCCGATCTAATACGCCACCATGTCCAGCCAGCATCGTGCCAGTATCTTTTACCCCATGTTGGCGTTTAAATGCTGATTCTAATAAATCCCCCGCAATACCGCTCACTGCTAAGCTGTAGGCTGCTAGTAAGCAAACCCACCAGCTAAAAGGCGTGAGCAATAATCCTAGAAACGAAGCCAATATAGCCGCAACTAAACTGCCAAAGACAGCACCTTCAATGCTTTTATTCGGGCTAATAGTCGGTGCTAGACCTCGTTTAAACAGCTTACGCCCAAGCAGTCGCCCACATAGATATTGGGCAATATCGTTGAACTGACTGGCAAATAATACGAAGAGTAAAACACCATATTGTTCGCGTTGCCAAGTCAATTGCTGTAAGGCGACAAGGCTAATGATGAGTGAGATGAAGGCAACACTCAGTAGCAGGTCTAAGGAGTTGAGCCGCGTATAGTGTTGAGTCAGATTGAGAGAGGTTTTCGCTAGCAGGGGAGTACTTGGCTGTAAACCTTGTGCTTGGAGTTTATGAATGAGCACGGCTTTACTGCGTAAACACCATAGACGTTTAATCTCGTAGCTGCCGCGTAGACCAATTAATATAAAAAATAAAATGAGCAGCCATTGATAGGCATATACTTGCAAATGAGAACCTTGCGTATCGTTCGTTATTTTTGCAATCACATAGCAAGTGCAGAGCGCGGCTAACATCAACCACCACGAGCGGGCTATCAGGTAGATTTTTGGCAAACGTTTGCGTAGACGAGGTACGGCAAGTACACTCCAAGCCAAGCTGACGATTATCATCAGGGCAATCACAAACACAATATCAGAAGCCATACCGTGGACACTCAAGAAAGAGATAATATTTTAAGCCTATCCATAATGATAGCTTAAATGCCTCTTTAACTATAGTGTTAGATATCGCCCTTGATGGGTTTGGTTATTATCTGTTGTAGGCTTAAATATGGTCAGTAACAGGTATCGGATAACGCTCGTCTTCTATAATGTGAGAAAAGGAGTTAAGCGTAGTTTTTCTTAATGGCAAAATGATACTGGTCAAAGGCGTTTCAGCTAAGTTAGGATAATCCTCACGATAATGCCCACCGCGACTCTCAAAGCGTTGATAAGCCGATTGGACAATCATCGTTGCTAACGCTAATTGCCTCACCAATTGAAAAATGGCAAGCTCACTGTCAGTAGTAGGGGCTTTACTACTCATATCAGATAGCATGGTTTCAGTATGTTCGATTGACTCCTGCCACTGCTCAATTTGTCGCAATGCTTGCTCTAATTGTTTGGCACTACGTGTGATGCCCATATTGGCTGTCAAAAGAGCTTTCAATGCTATAGTTATCTCTGCAATATCTACGTCAGAATGAAATGCTTTATCAGCCTTATAAGTTGGGAGTGTTGACTGCTTAGAAGAGGGCAAGATAACAAATTGCGTGTTTTCTAGTGTCGGATATTGCCAAATGTCGGCAGCTAACTGATGCAGTTTATAATAGGCAGTATGTGGCTGCGGTATTTTTTCTAAAGCTTCAGCCGTTTTCTCTAAAGCTTCTAAGTTCTTTAAGCGGTCCAATTTCTTTAAGTAACGAGGCAAGTTGGCTGCGATGTTACGACCAACCACCACACACTCCAACAATGAATTACTTGCTAAGCGATTGGCTCCATGTAGCCCTGTATAAGCAACTTCGCCTTCTGCATACAGCCCTGCAATATCGGTCAATCCATTGGCATCAGTCACCACTCCGCCACAACTATAGTGGGCAGTCGGAGCGACCGGAATAGGGTCTGTGGTCATATCGACGCCGAGTGCTAGCAGCGTCTGATAAATCTGCGGGAAATGCGCTTGTATAAATGCAGCTGGCAAGTGACTGACATCAAGATGCACGTAGCCAAGTCCGTTACTACTAATCTGATTGGCTATTGCCCGAGCGACAATATCGCGTGGCGCTAATTCAGCGCGCTCATCAACGTCTAGCATAAAGCGCACACCAGTCTGCGGACAATACAGTCGTCCACCTTCACCGCGTAACGCTTCAGATATCAAAAAACTGCTGTCACCTAATGCTAAGCCCGTTGGGTGAAATTGAATAAATTCTAAATTTGCCAAACGACAGCCTGCTTGCCATGCCATTATAACGCCATCACCGACGCAGACATTAGGCGCGCTGGCACGTTTAAATAATTGACCTAAGCCACCACTAGCGAGTACGACAGCTGAACTATGAATAGTGAGTTGACGCTCGTTGATATGATCAAAGACCAGCGCCCCTTGGCAATGTTTAATCTTGCTATCGTTCGTGCTAAAAGAAGAGTTACCAATCATAGGTGAAGTCAGTAACTCTAATGCTTCATGATAAGGCAAGATAATGATATTGACCGCAGTCTGTGCTTTGGTAGTTAAGGCATCCATCACGTGCTGACCCGTTGCATCTTCAGCGTGAGCGACTCGTCTACAGCCATGCCCACCTTCTTTGGTTAGATGTAGGTCACTGGTTGTTAAGCCATTAGTCCGCTGTACTTTATTTGCTGCTGTCGCATGTTGTTGTAGGGTCGGCGTAAAGGGAACGCCTTGCTCACATAACCATTGAACCGCTTGCTGTCCTGCACTAAGAATATCGGCCGTATTATCGGCGTCACATAATCCTGCGCCAGCGATGAGCGTATCGCTAATATGGTCGGCAACTGAGTCAGTGTCATCCAAACTGGCTGCAATACCGCCCTGCGCATAATGGCTTGAGCAAATTTCCAGGGCTGCTTTGCTCAGTACCATGATGCTCAGTGATTTTGGTAGTGATAGTGCAGTACTTAAACCAGCCAGTCCTGCACCAATAATCAGGACATCTGTCTGCCTGATATTATCCGCACCCTCTCTCATACTAGGCTGCCCCAACGTTAGCGAACAGCGCACGGTCGGCAACGATATCTCCACTCGCTGTGACACGTTGTTTTTGTGCTTCGGCAAAATCAAGCATACGTTGTAATGGTTTTCTAGCAGCTGTAGCCAACTCGGGCGTCATCAATACTTCACCACTACGCTGCGTTAAGCACTGTTCAATACCTTTTAGACCATTCATTGCCATCCAAGGGCAAAACGCACAGCTCTTACAGTTTGCACTCTCACCAGCAGTAGGTGCGGCCAAAAAGCGCTTGTTTGGTGAGCGTTTTTGCATCTCGTGCAAGATACCCAAGTCAGTTGCGACAATAAAGGTATCGGCATCCATCTCATACGTTGATTGCAAAAGCTTGCTAGTCGAGCCGACCACATCGGCTAGTTCAACCACGCTATCAGGTGACTCTGGATGTACCAATACTTTAGCCTCTGGATGTTCCTCTTTTAGTTGCATCAATTCAGTGGCTTTGAATTCATTATGTACTAAACAAGAACCCTGCCAGAGCAGCATATCGGCGCCAGTCTCACGAGCGATGTATTTACCTAGATGACGGTCAGGGCCCCAAATGATAGGTTCGCCTTGGGCCTGTAAGTGGCGGACAATATCGATACCGACAGATGAGGTAACCACCCAATCAGCTTTCGCTTTTACCGCGGCGCTAGTATTGGCGTAGACGACTACGGTACGCTCAGGGTGAGCGTCACAAAATGCTGAAAATTCGTCAGCAGGGCAGCCCAAGTCAAGCGAGCATTCTGCTTCCAAATCTGGCATGAGTACGGTCTTTTCCATGCTTAATATCTTTGCTGATTCACCCATGAAGCGTACACCAGCGACTACCAACGTCTGTGCGCTATGAGCTTGTCCAAAACGTGCCATCTCAAGAGAGTCGCCTACACAGCCACCCGTTGCCAATGCCAAGTCTTGGATAAAAGGATCGACATAATAATGTGCGACCAGTACGGCATTATTCTCCTTCAATAGCTTTTTGATATTTTCTTCGACCACGATGCGTTCAGCGCGGGGCAAGTCTGCTGGCATTTTAGCCTTGGCATATTCAATGTTCATCTGAGTGGCGATGGGATTGTCCGCACTCATGATAGGTGCGTCGTAAGGATATTTTTTCATAATGGCAGCCTTTGTTGGTGCAATAACGATAAATGAGTGCACTAAAAAACAGGTAATTGACATAATAAATTTATAAGTTATGTTAATTATGTTCATTTTGAGTATAATTACAAGTGGTTTTTCATACTTAAAAAGTCAGAAGGTTAAATTTTAGTGCTCAAAGTGACGTGTAGTTAAGTCATATCAGGCTTAAGAATGGTGCTAATTCATGCCCCTTGTAACTATTTATCGATATTGATTTTTCATACTTACAACCACAGACTATGATAGTTTTAGATTCAAGTTATACTAAGCAGTACCACAGCTATTGACCCCGATAGCTATTTGTAGTTCAGAGAAAAAGGATAATCCCCAAAGCCATGACGTTGTCTTATTCACATGCGCACCAGCAAGGTAGCGGCACGACAGAAGTGGTCGCTGTATTGGTCGCTATCACCGATCATATCGCGCGCGTTCTAACCGTTGACCAAGGCAAGCTGTTGCCAAATGGGCCACTTATGCCGCTACATCGTTCGCTGCAAGCGGGCGTACGTCAGTGGGTAGAAGAGCAGACGCAGCAACCGCTGGGATATTTGGAGCAGTTATATACCTTTGTGGATACCAATAGGCGCAATATCGATGGCCATGCATTGGTGTATGTGAGTTATTTGGGTTTGGTGCAAGAGACGCAAACGCAGGCGCTCCAAAGCAAAGCACTATGGCGAGACTGGTATGACTACTTCCCGTGGGAAAATCATCTGAACGGTATGCCCAGTATTATTATGGACTTTGTCGTGCCAGCACTACTCGAATGGGCTAATACTGCCACCGACTTAATCGTTCAACAGCGCAGGCGTCAGCGCATTGGCTTGTGTTGGGGGCTGGACGAAGCGTTTTTGGCAGGTGATAAATCGACAGGTAGTCAATCAGTCAAGGAACACGATAACGAAAGTAGAGAGTGGATTGCAGAGCATGTGTTACTGCGCTATGAGATGCTGTATGAAGCAGGTCTGATACCCGAAGCCCCTAATTATCCACCTAACTATCAAGCCGCTGACTTGCCAGAGGACTGGTCGCAACGTATAGGTGTACCCATGTATTACGATCACCGTCGCGTGATTGCTACTGCTATATCAAGACTGCGCGCGAAGATTGAATATAGGCCGCTTATTTTTGGGTTGATGCCAGACGTGTTTACCTTATCGCAGTTGCAGCAGAGTGTTGAGGCGCTATCAGGCGTGCGCTTGCACAAGCAAAACTTTCGTCGATTGCTCGATTCACAAAATCTAGTGATGGAGACAGGTGAGAGTAGCAGTGCTCAACGCGGTCGTCCTGCCAAGTTATATCGCTTCCGCCATGATATTGAGCTACAGAGTTTATTGATGGATAGTAAGCTTCCTAAGCGAAAGTAACTAAGAACTAGTAACTAAACATAAGTGATTAAGCAAAATTAATTAGTTGCAAATAACGATGAGCGAGTGTCCAATAATATCTCATACTCGAAATTTGCTAGCAAAATAAGAAATATGTCACCTTACCTTGCAGGGCTGATAACTTTACGTTATATTTATGCTCATTTTGAGTTTAAATAACAAGCAGTTTCTATCAACATTATGCCTACATAAGGGTCAAAAATGACAACTGAAAAAGAGCCAGCATTGGATGACGTATTGCTCAAGCCATTGGTTGAGAATGCACTGACTGAAGATTTGGGTAGGCGTGGTGATGTAACGTCGCAAGCCACTATTCCAGCTGATATGCAAGCGCAGTTACAAATCAAGGCGCGGCAAGCAGGCGTGGTATGTGGTATCGATTTGGCACGGTTGTCTTTTGCTTTGGTCGATGCACAAATTGAGTTTATTGCCCAAGTACGGGATGGCGAAACGGTAGAGGCTGGAGCAGTGCTAGCTACTGTAAAAGGTAACGCACGTCACTTATTGACGGCAGAACGCACAGCACTGAACTTTATGACGCATCTCAGTGGTATTGCGACAGCGACCCGTCAAATTGTCGATAGTGTGGCGCAATATCCTGCGCAAATTACTTGTACGCGTAAGACTATTCCAGGCTTACGTATTGTACAAAAGTACGCCATACGCTGCGGCGGCGGACGCAATCATCGCTTGGGGTTGGATGATGCGATTTTAATTAAAGACAACCACATTGCTATTGCTGGTGACATCAAAACGGCCATTCAACAAGCACAGAAATTTGCTGGGCATCTGATTCCTATTGAAGTTGAAGTCGATACGCTAGAGCAATTAGAGCAGGCATTGGACGCAGGTGTGAGTTTAGTGCTATTAGACAATATGTCCCCTGAAACATTGTCGCAAGCGGTTGCTATGTGTCAGGGTCGAGCAAAGACTGAAGCCTCAGGTGGTATTACGCCCGAAACAGTACAAGCAGCGGCAAATACAGGGGTTGATTTTATCGCGATGGGCTATTTGACGCACAGTACGACAGCCTTGGATATTGGGCTAGATTTTAGTGCATAAGTACAGAGATGATAAAGGCTAATAGTACTACAGCGCTCGATTTTATCGGAAGGATTATCACCAAGTTAATAAAGCGGTAGTATAAAATGACAGCTTGTACTAACAACCTGTTAAAGGCTTTTTCTACGCTGAAGGTCTACTAAGATGATATATAGGCATAACGGCGCAAAGTTAATGATTTTATTAGCTTATCTGCCTATGTTACAATATAAGCTACAATGCTATTTTCAATCAGATATTGTTTAGTCCGATATTGGGTCATCGTTGCACTCGCACGATGACCTTAACTTTTTGCACAAGCGGTATCAATAAACAAGCGAGCGCTCAGTGAATACTGAAATCATTAAGATAATCTTAGCCTTTTTGGTATTGATTAATCCCTTTAGCGCCTTGACGTTATTTTTGGATTTGACCCGCGGTTATTCAATGAATAATCGACGCAAGGTTGCGCGTGTTGCCTGTTTGACGATTTTTATCACTATCAGCTTTTTTACTGTGGCAGGTGAGGTGTTACTAAACGCGCTCGGTATTTCAATTGGTTCGTTTCAGCTGGCTGGTGGCATCCTAGTATTTCTAATTGCCCTTAATATGATGAATGGTGATGGCAATCCAGTTAAGCCCGATCAAGAAAATTTCGATGTCGATCACGTACAAGATTCGCCAGTTTCGATGGCAGCTGCTGTGGTTCCTTTGGCTATTCCAATGATGATTGGACCTGGTGGTATCTCCACAGTTATTATTTATTCTTCTCAAGTTTCTGGTGTTTTGCAGGTATCTGCTATATTGATAGCTGGATTATTTATCAGCTTATTTTGTTATTTAGCATTAATGGCGGCAGGTCGTATTAGCCGCTTATTAGGTGATACTGGCTTGAACATCATGAGCCGAATCATGGGTATGCTATTGGCAGCCGTTTCTATCGAAATTATTGTAGGTGCGATACGCACTTTATTTCCTAGTGTGGTATAACAGATTTTCTGTTCTAGGCCTCAATTCTCTGTTGCTTATGCCGCTATTTTGTTGTTAAAGCACATCAGCATAGTTTTGGAGTCGCTGGTCATTAAGATAAAGCTATTATCCTAACTTGTACTTATATTTGATTATTCATTATTTGAATTCTATACACGCTATAGTGTCTATATAAAAAAACCAAGTACATTTAGATGTATTTGGTTTTTTTATGAGTTGTACATAACGGCTATGTTTGCAAATGTTTAGCACGGCCTAACTTCTATATAAATGCCAAGCTAAGTACAGCATCAATATGCCTACTAGAGCATCCAGTATGTTCCATGCCTTAGGCTTTGCAAATAAAGGCCTGAGTAATCGCGCACCATATCCAAGCGCAAAGAAGAAAAAGAACGAAGCGCTAACTGCACCAGCGGCAAACGTCAATCTACTGCTTGCACCCGTAGAGACCATACCGACGAGTACCAATGTATCTAGGTATACGTGCGGGTTTAACCAAGTAAAACCAAAGCATAGTAGTAAGGCTTTTTTTAAGCTACTCACGACTTGCCCCTCGACAGTCATTGCATGTGATTTTCTAACGCTGGCATATAGGCTCTGCAAGCCGTAAACTAGCAAAAATAGTGCGCCTGCCAGTCTGGCTATGTCGACCACATGCGGATAGCGAGCTGTTACAGCACCAAAACCAGCGACGCCCGCCGAAATTAGTATCGCATCGCTCACCGCACAAAACAGGCAGATAAAAAAGATATGTTCACGTTTGATGCCTTGTTTGAGTACAAAGGCATTTTGGGAGCCAATCGCTAAGATAAGTGAGAGGCCGAGTAGGAAGCCAGCAATATAATCTGGAGCATTCATAATACGGTGCTTAACGGTTGGAGTGTAGAAATGTTGACATTTTGATTACTGGCAGGCCAGAAAAAACCTGTTAAGATACGCTATTGAACGAATGTATGCAATATGCGCACAATGTGAGTGTAATAGACGAGGGGCAGAGCAAGTCATGGTAGTCAGTTTGACAAGAATGCTACAGTCATTTGGGCAAGCTCAAGATGACCTACCATCATTGGCAGCAAAGAATGCTCAAGAGATGAGCTTCGATCATGAACAGAATGCTAGTAATGATGGCAATCAAACAACTCACGGGCGTTCTACACTGACACCACCTGAACGTGTGAACCGCATATGTGATGCGTTGGCACAAGTGAGTGATAGCCAATCATCCACGCCTTTGACCGATCGCTATCTGAGTAATCATGCTCAAATGCGCCCAACCAATAGACCGCCTTTTGACCCAGATACTTTGTGGTATCTCAAACATGGACGTTGTCCGATTATGACTGAGCTTGTTGATGTGGTCGATGAGGCCACCCTAAACGCTATGCCTATCGAAGCTGTTGCGATATTAGACCGTATCAACGGTAAGCTAAAGCGCTATCGTGAGTGGAGTAGTGAGCTGAACGAGCAGCAACAGCAGCAACATAATGAGCGCCAGTTCGTCATCGATAAGTTGGTGTCCGAAAGTATCCCTGAGGCATTGCATCATTATGAGCAGCTACAACGTTTTAGTCCGCATCGTACCAAAAATAATATGGTACAGGGTAAGATGACTGCTGGTGATATGCTGACAGATTTGTTTTTAGAGATTGATTATGAGCTTGATGAGTTACTGGATGAATTGCATCAAACGGTTCTGAACCGCCTTGCCTCTACCCATCGTTATGTTAAAAGCCGTACACAAAGTTAATATTTGCTTTAATATCACTTTTTTCGTACATTCGAAAAGATTAAGTGTTATCAAAAGATACAACCGATCCGGTGCATAACAATATAGGGCTTTAATAGAGCCTTATTTTTTTGTTTAATAATAACAACCATAAGAAATTTGCCAAGATATTCTGACAAGTAACAAGGATAATATAATGACCCAAATGACTGCGATGTTCGTAATGTTTGTTTTGTATGGGCTGTTGCCAGTAGCCGGGTTATATTTAGGATATCGTGGCATTAAAAAAGTCACAGCACCCAAAATGCTCGAATATAAGGCGATGCCACAATTGGGTTATATACCCGAAAAAAGCCTGCCCGTCGAAGTAAAAACGGCTCTTGAGCAAATTAATACAAAGGGTGAAAAGCTGCGTGTCATGTATGGCGATACCAATAATGATGGCAAGATTGATGATAAAGATACCGTCAATGAAACTTATATTATGATTCAAAACTTGATGGATAGGCACGTACCGCTTGCTGTGGCTGATTATCGCCGCTTGCATGATTTAGACGATTCGCTTGCTGACACTACCAAAATTAAACATTCTAATGTCACGGGCAAAGAAGCCTTGTTAGATGTGCTTAAGACAATTAACACACAGTTCGATGACCTGCTCAACGCGTCATATCATCAAGACGGTCAAAAAC
>NZ_JBQSVK010000018.1:0-60098 GCF_052376195.1 Psychrobacter sp. AOP7-B1-25 | reverse complement strand
CGTGGATAGACGTAATCAGTACCTAATAACACAAAGCGTTCTGCACTGCCGCCTTCTTCGCTCATCAAGTATTCGACCGCTGGAATAGCTTGCTGGTTGGGTGCTGCTCCAGTGTAAAAGATGTTTTCTGATTGTTCTTGTCCTTCGTACTGCACTGGATAGAACATGAGCCCATTTAACTCTTCGACTACTGGTAATACTGACTTACGTGATACAGACGTCCAACCGCCAAAGATGACATCCACTTGATCTTGAGTCAGTAGCTGACGGGCTTTTTCAGCGAACAATGGCCAATCAGAAGCGGGGTCGACGACGACTGGTTCTAGCTGCTTGCCGAGCACGCCACCATTGGCGTTGATTTCATCAATCGTCATCAATGCGGTATCTTTCAAAGATGTTTCAGAGATGGCCATGGTGCCAGACAGCGAATGTAAAATGCCGACTTTGATGGTGTCACCATCAGCAGCAGGCTCGGTGGTTGTTTCTGTACTTGCTTCAGTGGTTGTCTCTGTCGATGCCGCAGTTTCGGCAGGTTTTTGACACCCAATAAGGCTCAAGCTGCCAACGACGGCCACTGCTAGTACTGAAAAACGTGATTTTATTTTTCCGTGTGATTGAGGGTCTACCACTTGAGTATTGGCTGAAATTGGTAACGAAAACATGGACATCTCCTAATAAATACAAAAGGTAAAATACTGTTCCTGAACACTTATTAAGAGTTCAAGTTCCGTGCCAAGTTAAAAAAGCCAATAATCGGGTAATAATCAAGCAATAGTTAAATTTTGATTAATATATTCATTAATTTAGTGCAATATCGTCAATAAATTGCACCATAAAGGGGAGGTGAACAAAAAATGGTGCAATGTTAAAAACCAAATTGTTGAAACTGAATAGATACCACATGAAGAGGGTTATCGTTAAAAGTGTTTCTTATCAAAAGTGCTTTCTACTAAAAGCATTTATTGCCAAAGACTTGTAAAACAGCTACGGTAATATCTCTAAGATAGTTAAGATTTTGCGCGTTAAGCCAACGCGTGGCTGCCATGATGGATTTTACTGCTAAGGAATGATATATGAACGCACAATTAACGGATTTGTCTGTCTCAACAGGCTGTGGCCGCGTATTATCGCCACTTAATCAAACGAAAGTATTGACTATCTTGCCACTTGTACTTGGTAGCAGTGTCGTTTTGGGAGTGTCTTCGGCACAAGCGGCGACCAGTAATGTCGAGCAAGTGACGATTTATCAGGGGCTGGCGAGCGTAACACGTGCATTGCCTATCACAGGTAGCGGTGAGCAAACGGTAGTTTTTTCGTGCTTGTCACCTTATATGGATAAAGAAAGTCTAAGCGTACAGGCGGCGAACAATGTCAATGTCGGGGAAGTCAGCATCGAAGAGCTGACAGGTGAGCAGGCAGCCCAATGTCAGTATCAAGGTGATGCTAAGGTACAGACGCAACAAAATATCTTAGCCAATATCAATGCTGAGCTAGAAGCAGCACGGTTAGCAAAAGCCTATTTACATAATTTGACCAAAGCCACGCAAGTCAATACAGATAGCACAATTGCCAATAATGCACGCGACATAGAAACGCAAGCAACCAGTATTAATCAAAGAATTTTGGAGATTCAACAGCGACAAGCGCGTGCCCAAGACGCCCTTAATCAACTGATGGCAGGCAGCGCGACATCGACTTTTAACAAGGTGACACAGGTGAGTGTACGTACTGCAAGCCGCTCACCGAGTAGCGTTAAATTGCATTATCAAGTGCAAGGCGCAGGTTGGGAGCCTGCATATCAAGCTCGTCTAAACACAGACAGTGACCAGTTGAATATTACCGCTTCTGCAATTATTGCTCAGCAAACTGGCGAGAACTGGACAAACGTACCACTGATACTTAGTACTGTTAATCCCAATCAAAGGACGACTGGGCAACTGCCGTATGTACAGCGTCTATCATTATATGAGGAGCGCGAAGATGCTCAAGTGAGACGTGAATTATCTATGATGGATGAGTCTCCCGTTGTGATGGCGGAGCCTGCTTACAACAAAGGTGCAGGGGCACCTATGGCACCGCTACCCAACTTCACGGTCAGTAGCCAAAACAAAAATGGCATCATTGAGTATCGCTTACCGCAGTTGGTCAGTATTCCAAGTGACGGGAGACGGGTACGCACGGTGATTGGAGAGCAATCTGGTAACAGTAAGCTATGGATTCGCAGTACACCGAGTGTCGAGACTGCTGCCTATTGGTATGCATCAGCGCCGTTTTTGACACCAGACTGGGTTGATGGTTCGCTACAGCTGTACCGTGATGACAACTATGTGGGTCAGTCGCGTTATAATTATCAAGTACTAAAAGAGCAAGGGATTGGATTTGGTCGTGATTCAAATATGCTCGTAAAAGAGCTGACCAATGAAGATAAGCAAGGTGAAAAAGGTGTGATAAACCGCATGCAAACACTGACAACCACCAAGTCCTATCAATTTACCAATCAGCACAATCGTAGCGTAAGCTTACAAGTGCTAGGCAGTGAGCCTATCAGCCGTGATGACAGTCTAAAAGTGGCGATAACGCATACGCCGCCTGTGACTGAGCAAGATTGGAATGACAATCAAGGCATGGTGGCATGGGAGTTTGACTTACCAAGTAAACAGTCACAAGTAATACGTTCGACTTCCCAAATCAGCTACCCTGCCAATAAGTTATTAACCGGTAATTAATAAGTACTGCCCGTCAGTACTATCTTATTAACAAGAGACGTCTGAAATAATATCTTTGCCTCTATTAAGAATGACCCGCATAACGAAAATGATTATAAAAGGAAAGCTATGTGTATTGTTGCTATTGCTTGGCAATTATTTGATGATCTACCACTGGTGCTACTGTCGAACCGTGATGAGTTTTTGCAGCGGCCAACTGAGCCGTTACATCAATGGGCTGATCAACCTATTTATGCTGGACGCGATAAACAAAGTAGTGGCACGTGGTTAGGTATTCATCAGCAAGCTTCACAAGCTCAGAAGCCAGAGTATCATCACCAAAATGGTCGTTGGGCTGCGGTATTAAATTTTCGTGATGGTGTGCAGGCAAGTAGTGATGAGCGTTCACGTGGAGCACTGGTCACCGAGTTTTTAACAGGGGATTTAAGCCCGATGGATTTTGCACGGCAGATTGATTTGCAAGGTTATGCGGGTTTTAATCTGATCATTGGTGACGCTGCGCAAGCTGTGATCGTCAATAATCGCGGTCATGCACCCACGCCACTATATACAGGTCTGCATGTCATCTCTAATGGACAACCAGAGGACAGCTGGTTTAAGACAGAGCGCTTACGCGGACGACTACGCCAAGAGGTGCTGCCACTGATTGCGGAGGATAGCTCACCTGCGTACTGGCAAGCGGCGGCCTTTAATGTTTTGTCAGATAGTACCAAAGCACCAGAAGATAAGCTGCCTATGACTGGCGTAGCAGTTGAGGTAGAGCAAATGCTGTCATCTGTTTATATTGAACCCGTCGCTTTTGGCGTTACTGAAACCAGCAAACCTACTTATGGTACCCGCACTCAAAGTATTTTGACATTGCGCAAAGAGAAAGGTACGGGTGCAAGTTGTGCCGCTAGTATTATTAGCCGTGAGTTCAATAATCACTGAAAATGACCATTAGTAAACCATAAAAAAACACCCACGGTAATTGCTAACATTCTAGCTATTATCGTGGGTGTTTTGCATTGTGCTATTGAGTGACTCATTACATAAGCAAATGGTTATCTTGTTCAGGAAGGATCAGCTCTTGCTTTAGGGGAAGTTCGCGTACTAATTCTTGTAAAGCGCGACGATAGACCCCTCGTTTAAAGTGAATCACTTGTCCAAGTGGATACCAGTAGCTGACCCATTGCCAATGGTCAAATTCAGGTTTCCCTTCATCGAAGCGAATATGTTGAGTATTTGGCTCATCTAAGCGTAGCAAAAACCATTTTTGTTTTTGCCCAATACATAAGGGGTGCTGGCCATGACGTACATAACGTTTTGGCAAACGATAGCGCAACCAGTCTTGCGTGACTGCCAGTAAGTCTACGTGACGCGGATGTAAGCCGACCTCTTCCCAGAGCTCGCGATACATCGCATCCATCGGCGTCTCCCCGCGGTCGATACCACCCTGCGGAAACTGCCAAGCGTTGTGACCAATACGTTTTGCCCACAGAACCTGCCCTTGTGTATTTGCCAAGATGATGCCGACATTGGCGCGAAAGCCGTCTGCATCTATCATGACTAAACCTTTTAATTTATTTAAAAATAGCTTGTTCTGATTTGAAACCGTGACAGCAATCGTAATTATTATAAGGTGATTGTTATCGATATCTGCTCAAAACAAGATTCATTACCGTTATTAAACCAAGAAACAAGCAAAATGTGTAACAGTATTTTGCTATAAAATGTTTCACGAGTTTTACCTTTTAAAATCAACTGTTTATAAACGAACTTTTGTAGGTTTTTAAGTAGAACTTTTACGCACGTATACTATCGGAGTGTAATATCTCGTCATGTAGTAAATAGTCCAAACATACTCGTCATCGGTAAGCGAGCAGCAACACAATGCGCCTATAAAATCTTGCTTTGGCTTGTGCTACACTAGCTGGGCAATATATCATTCACACAATAATAATAGGCGATACGCCATTTAAAACGAGGAACATCTACAATGTCAGAATCAAAAGCAAGCGTCATATGGCAAGAGAACAAAGCCTTTATGGGTGTGTCACCATCAGGGCATAATGTACAAATTGATGCTGATAAAGAAAAAGGCTCAAGCCCAATGGAGCTGATTTTGCTAGGGCTAGGTGGTTGCGCCAGTTATGATGTCGTAGAGATTTTACAAAAATCACGCCAAGCAGTGACGGATGTACGTTGTGAGCTAACCGCTCAGCGCGCTGAAACCGTACCAGCGGTCTATACCGATATCCATATGCATTTCATTGTGACTGGTCAAGACGTCAAAGAAAAACAAGTCGAAAAAGCCATCCATTTATCAGCAGAGAAATACTGTTCTGCCAGCCGTATGTTAGTAGCAGGTGGGGTCAATATCACCCATGATTTTGAAGTGGTTGCAGGGTAGGGACTTATATAATGATAAGTGCATTCTTTGAGTTGGTAACTGACAAAGTGGCATCTGCCATTTTAGCCATGGTGGTAGCAAGCCTAATGCCATGGATGGTGTCAATCGTTGCAAAAGTATCTGGTGGCTTTAAAATCAGAAATAATGCACATCCTCGCGAATTTTTTCAAAATGCGACAGGAATGGCGGCACGTGCTAATGCTGCACAGCAGAACAGTTATGAAACTTTGCCAGTGTTTTTGGCAGCAGTGATAGTTGCTATGCTGCTTTTTGTACCGCAATCGATTATCAACGTATTGGCGTGGCTGTATGTGATGATACGCATTGGTTTTTGTGTGGCGTATATTACTAATTTGGCAATGTTCCGCTCTATCTTATGGGGATTGTCAATGGCTTGTTGTCTAATGCTATTTTATTTAGCAATACGAGTCAGCGTCTAGTAAAAATACCTGTAACTACCAAAACGTTCAAATACAAGCAGGTGACCAATCTCGTACGCTTGCTTGTAATGCGCTAATAATCACCGCTTTATTTTTCTCTCGTTTGATACTTTCCCACACGGTTTGCGCCTCAACATAGCCTTTGGTGAGCATACCTAGCCATTGCTTATAGCGGCCGACTAACACCACATCGTTTTTTGCCGCACCTTCTAAAAACTTAATCTGATGCGCAATCAAATCCTTCCATAGCAATGTAGCCGTATTCTCTACATTGTCAGCATTGCTTTCAATGCGGTTGCCAACTTGCGCCACTAAATCAGGGCGAGTCACTGCGCCGCGACCTAACATCAAGTGCTGTGTACCTGCTTGCGTCATACAGTTTTGCGCATGCTCTACATTCCATATCTCACCGTTGGCAATGATTGGAATATCGAGCGCATTAAAACTTTGGATTTTGTCCCAATAGGCAGGCGGCTTATAGCCTTGGGTCTTAGTGCGTGCATGAATAGTCAGCCAATCGGCGCCGCTATCGTTAATTGCGCCGCGAATATCATCCATTCGGCTAGTATCTGTATAGCCCAGACGAATCTTAGCTGATACTGGTATGTGGGCGGGAACGGCTTGACGTACGGCACTGATAATTTGATACATGGTTTCAGGTTCATCTAACAATACGGAACCACCGCGATGGCTATTGACTGTTTTCGCCGGACATCCAAAGTTGATATCGATAGCAGGCGCACCGAGCTCACAAGCGTACGCGGCATTTTCAGCCATGAGCTGCGCTTCGCTACCTAAAATCTGTACATGAATGGGCGTACCAGAGGCTGTTTTGGCATTGTGATGTAGCTCAGGCACATATTTGTAAAACACATGCGCAGGCAGTACATGTTGAGTGATACGAATAAACTCACTCACTGACCAATCATAAGGCCGCCCCAAGTCAGACGCAATTTGCGTTAAAATTTGGCGCATTAATGGATCGGTTAAGCCCTCCATCGGGGCGAGCAAACGCACGGGAGCCGCAAATAGTTGGTTAATAGTATTTTGACGCGTTTGAAGTTGCTGGCTATTATTCATGCTGGTGGTTCACTGCTAAAGGGTCATTATAAGAAAGATAGAGTAAAGCTTGAGACTGAAAGAAATGAAAGGTAGTTAAGTATTGCCAAAAATCACTTTTTTGCCCGTCTGTAATCCTGATATCAAGTCTTTAATATTATGAATATCCAAATTGCTCTGCGCGCGAGTACAGGCGACATAGAGCAGACGTAGCTCTTCTGGGCTGATCTTGACGGCGTTGGTGGTCACATCGTAGTAAAAGTCATCATCTAACTGTACTTTTCCCCACTCGAGCCCTTTTGCTTTATGAGCGGTGGAGATGACATAGTCAGCGTTTTCAATACTAGTCAGACTATTGACTGCTTGGCTCAATACATTGGTGCCGTGGTCATCGACTAGTTTGACGAGTGTTTTGAGATCGCTGCCCTCATTGGTTTCGGCGTACTCTTGCACATCACCCCAGTTATAAAAATACGCCAGCTCAGGTACACCATAAGCCGATTTACCATTTTTTAAGTTTTCGGCTGCTTGGCAGAATTTGAGCATACGGTCGGTATCCGCTTGTAACGCCACGCGATGCCCGTGCTTTAATCCTGTCAACAGTTGCGACATGGCAGCCGCATTGGTGCGGCACAAAATAGCATCTTTTTTACTATGTACCATGCCCTTATCGGTAGAAGACTGTTTGTTCGGATTACCTTTTAGCGGTACATCCTCTTGTAGTGCTTTTAATAAGGTATTGGCCACTTCTGCAATCGGCTCACCGAATCTGAAAGACTGCGTCAATAAAGTCTGCGGCAATGGCAGTTTTTTCATGGCATTCACAGCGCCACGCCATTCGTAAATCTGCTGGTGTGCATCGCCCACATAGATGACTTGTCTCGACTGCTGCGTCAAGATACCCATCATTAAGGGATCAGCATCCTGTGCTTCATCAAATAAGATAAAGTCCGCTGGAATGCTTGGTTTAGACAACGCCCAAAGCTTGAGATAAATATCATGGCCAATACCAGCAGGGTGCCGCGCGTCAATCGACTGTAACCAGCGTTGTTCGACGGCAGGGTAGAGCAGCTCACGTAATTGCTCTGCATCTGAGTCATCGAGCCAACTTGGGAACAGTATGTGCCTTGGCGCAGGATAGCTAGCATGCGTACTACAAAAGTTACTTACCGCATCGCTGACAAACCGAGACAATCGCGCTGGTGTTAGTGTGATGTATTTATTAATCCCATCCATTTGCCGACGCACTTGCACAGGCTGTAGTCCCAAATCATCACCGAGACGCTTAGGTGAAAAGCGCGGTAATGATAGCTTGGCGGTAATATCACGAGCGACATGACGATAAGCTAATGAGTGAAAAGTACGGCATTCTACATGCGGCGGAAACTTTGAGCGAGCATCATTGGCAATCGCTTTGTTAAAAGCCAGATATAATCCGCGTCCACGTAAGCGCTCACCGATTAGCTTGAGCGTCGTTGTCTTACCGGCGCCCGCATAAGCAACCACTTTAAACGACTTGTGATCCATCGCCATATTCAGCGCACTCAGCTGCTCGTTAGTGGGATCGCTCATATAAGCTGGCATAGATGCGGACATAATAAAGCTACCTAAATACAAAAATTGATTAAAAATAAAAGGGGCAAAAAAAGCCACTGGGTAAACAATGGCTTATAGATGATGGTGGTGCTAAAACGTGATAATAAGCAATCAGCTTACTAATGAGGCAAGAATAAAACGGTGTAATGGTAGTTTAACGCATAGCTATATGTAATCAATAACTTTATTTTGATCTAGACTAGACTGATAAGTGTTTTATTCTTTGTCTGTCGACACCTGAGTATGACTAGGCTCTTCTTTGATTAAAATTTTCGCCAAAAATAAACCAAGCTCAAACAATAACCACATCGGAATCGCCAGCATGAGCATCGATACGCCATCGGGCGGCGTGACAACGGCAGCCACAGCAAAACAGCCCACAATGATATAGCGACGTTTCTCTTCTAAGCTCTGAATGGAGACAATGCCTGCCAATATCAATAGCAAAGTGACGACTGGAATCTCAAATGTTAAGCCGAATACCATAAATAACTTTAAGGCAAAGCTGAGATAGCTGTCGATATCCGTCATTGGCAGTACGTTTTGCGGAGCGAACATGATAAAGAACTTTAAGACCCCTTTAAGCACAATAAAGTAAGAAAAAGCCACACCAGCATAAAACAAAAATATAGAAGATAGCAGCACTGGAATAGCGATCTTCTTTTCTTTTTTATACAGACCAGGCGCTACAAATGACCAAATTTGATAAAGGATATAAGGCATCGCCAAAAATGCGGCGACGAATACGGTCAGACGTATCGGTGCCATAAAATTTGACGTGATATCGGTGGCAATCATGGTCGAGTTGGCGGGTAACTGCGCAACCAGTGGGTCAGATAAAAAGTTGTATAGCTCGCGCGAATAGCCGACCAAGCCTAAAAATATTATCAGTACCGCCACACATATTTTGATCAAATGCCGACGCAGCTCAACCAAATGCTCGGTAATAGGCATATCAGCTAAAGGGCTTAAAACATCATCTGACTCTTTTTTCTGGTGAGCATCTGACGTCGCTTCAGGGTTTTGATGAATAGTATTTGATTCTGTAGTAGCTGAAACCGCGATTTTCTCTTGACGGCTTTTTTTACGTTTGAATAATTGCATTAGTCAGTCTCCTGCTTAGGGTCAGAAGTCTGCATGTTGAGAGGATTGTTGAGTAGGGCGTCAGCTTTATAGTTTGGCACATATGGCGGCATTGGGAGCCGACGTGCTTTGTCATAAGCACCAAGTCGAAACCACATGTTTTCCCACGGACGGGTAGTGATGGTCTGAACAACTGGCGCTGTATTGGCATCATTTACATCACCTACATCGTCATCGCTGTGACTGGGCTTCGATAATTGACCATTTTCTAAGGTATTTGGCTGCTCGTCAGTGGCATAAGCATAGTCGAATGCTTTTGGCGTGGCTGCTTGATGCTTTTGTGTACGGCTATTTTCATGAGCTTCGTCGCCCTTGCTGTTTTCAGCATTCATAGTCGTTTCAGACGCTATAGAAGAAGGACTATGTGAGCTTTCAAAAGCTTTCATATTACCGCGCATCTCAGCCATTTCACGCCTCATCTCAGTTTCGGTCTGGCGAATTTTGGCAAGCTCTTTCTGCATTTGCTGGCGTGTCTCAGCCAAGTCAAGCTCAGCCTCTATTTCAGACTGCAATGTTGAGACTGTACGGCGAATTTTGGCGTACCATTGCCCAGCCGTACGCGCTGCCTGTGGCAGTTTTTCTGGGCCCAGTACGATTAGGGCGATAACGCCAAAGAGGAGTAATTCAGAAAACCCGATATCAAACATAATGGTCCGATGTCACTGTTTAGATGCTATACGTTATGCTTATCATCAACCTTGGTTGTTGTTGAGCGCTCTTCAGTGTGTGCCGTCGCATCGTGGTCAAGAACTGCGTGTTTTTTAGCATGTTCTGTATTTTCGTCTTTGACCGCTTCTTTAAAACCTTTGACAGCACCGCCCAAATCTTTACCAGCATTTCTGAGTTTTGAGGTGCCAAACACGACAACGACAACGACCAATAGTATCAGCCAATGTGTAATAGAAAAACTACCCATAATGGTATCCTTGTGACTTGGTTTTGTGACTTGGTTTTCAGTCTTGATATGTCTGCTTTGAGTTTAAAAAAGTCTATCTATTAAACAAAAAGCATCGACATATAATGCAAGATAAAACAGAGCTATATTATAACCTGCACTTATTACAAATAGGTGAAAGCAACAATAATCCAATAAAATAGACGTTTATTTTTTATTTAGGCTTATCTAGCGGCTTTTTCATCGATACCAGATAACCCAAAACGTCTGCCAAGCTCGTTTAATACGGCATCCGACTCTATATCAAACCAGGCCAGTCCAACCAAGGTATGGAACCAGACATCTGCTACTTCATAGATCAGCTCATGACGGGCTTCATCATAGTTTGCTTTGTCTGTACTCTCGTCGCAGTTAGCAAAATCTTTGGCAGCGATGATACTTTCTGTACTCTCTTCACCGACTTTTTCTAATATTTTATTCAATCCTTTAGCATATAGACTGGCTACATAAGAGCTGTCGGCATCGGCTTGTTTGCGCTCTGCTAACACTTGATCTAACTGCTGTAGCACAGAGGCTTTATCGACTTGTGTTTGAGCGCTGTCAGATTGTGTTTGGATAGTGTCAGAGTCAGTATTCGCCACAGTGCTCTCAGCTTCATGAGTATCGCTAGTAGATTTCTGAGAATGATAAATATCCGCAGGGTCTTTTAATACTTTATCGACGGTCTGCCACTCAGGTGTTTGGCCTGATAGATCTAGACGCTGATAGAAACAAGACTCGCGGCCAGTATGGCAAGCGATACCACCTTTTTGGGTAACCTCAAGCACAATTACGTCTGCATCACAGTCTAGACGAATGTCATGCACAATTTGCGTATGACCTGACGTCTCTCCCTTGTGCCAGAGTTTGGCACGCGAGCGCGAAAAATACACCGCTGTTTGTGTTTGTGCGGTGAGCTGTAATGCTTCTGCATTCATCCACGCCATCATCAAAATACGACCTGTCTGATGATCTTGAGCAATTGCAGGAATCAAACCATCATCATTAAAAGTTACGGCAGTCAGCCAAGCAGGTAAAGTCATAATGTATTTGTCGTCTTATAGGTAGAAAGTGAAAAAGAGTGATAAGCAATTATACTACTTATGATTAAAGCGGGGAGGTTATCTGAAATACTCTGTCGTATACTGACAGCTCGCAATATGATGTTAATTAAATGCGCTATAGAGTGCAATTATACTAAATGAAAGCATACTGTTTATAACAAGCGATTTTACAGTCTAAATAAATGCGGATATAGCGCTTCTTTGATCATATTATCAAGCTTAGTCACTTTATTGAGGTTAAAGTCATAACCTCTAAAATGCTGTCGTGCTTTTGCTACTGTTTCGCCCGTGTGCATCCGTGTGACTTTCATGATTATATTACCGCCATTATCATATATTGGCTCGATACCAACTTCAAACAGCAGCTCTTCCCTTATGCGGATACGTTTAACAATATCTAGCTGCAATTTATCAATAATCAAGCCTTGATGGTCTGCGTTGATTTCTTTGACACTTTTAGCGTGTAGAAACCTTAACCGTGCTTCGGACAATAAAGCCGTCAGGGATTCTACAGTTATATGTTGTCCTGCATCGACTTCCGTATAACGCACGCGCATCACTGTCTCAAAAACAAACAAGTCGTCGTCGAATACTAACTCTTGTTTTGACACACTATCTCCTAGAGTGATGACCAAAGATTATTTTAATTATCATGCCCTAAGTTAGCAGCTTTATTGTCATTATGATGATACATTCCAGCCTAAACACTCATGGTGAATATGATAATTTTAATAGCGTTTATATGAAGATATGGCTCAGTCTCTACTTAAGCACAGCTTACGCTGACATTCAATCTATTTGGAGAAAAATCAGCCATTTTATTAGGGCTTTTGAGAGGAGAGCTATCGCTTATTTAATGCTGGTTATTTGTCTTTATTGTCTACTAAAAGCTCGCCAAAACTTTACTTGGCAAAACAACGCGCTATCTGCTAAAATAGCGCCTCCCACCTCGAGGCAAATAGAGGTTTAGTTGTTATTTATATAACGATTATTCAGTGTGACTATTTGACGACCAGGTTCTAAAACAGAAAAAGAGGCAGCTCATCATGAAAGTTAAGATGAAAACCAGAAGCGGCGCAGCTAAACGCTTCAAAAAAACAGCGAATGGCTTCAAGCGTAAGCAAGCATTCAAAAGCCATATTTTGACCAAGAAATCATCTAAGCGTATTCGCCAGTTGCGTGGTCTTAAGTTAGTGCACAAATCTGACGAAGCAGCAGTTCGTCGTATGTGCCCATACATTTAATAGCCTATCGTCATTTATCTTTGATTAAAAATATTTGACTTTGCAATCTGACAATGATGTTTGTTATTTAACATCATCACTCGCTTAACAGTGATTAAAAAATCTTGGAGTAAATTATGGCCCGTGTAAAACGTGGTGTACAGGCAAATCGCCGTCACAAAAAAATCTTAAAGCGCGCAAAAGGCTACTACGGTGCCCGTTCACGTGTTTACCGCGTAGCGGTACAGGCAGTGACCAAAGCTGGTCAATATGCTTATCGTGACCGTCGCAACAAAAAACGTACTTTCCGTCGTCTTTGGATCGCACGTATCAATGCTGGTGCACGCTTAAACGGCTTAAGCTATAGCCGCTTCATCAATGGTATGAAAAAAGCAAACATCGCAATCGATCGTCGCGTTCTAGCAGACATCGCTATGCATGATGCAGCGACTTTCACAGCATTGGTCGAAAAAGCAAAAGCGGAATTGGCCTAAATATTAACCGTCCTTTAGGTATGATGCTTTTAAATAATTATTTATAAGCAATTGTCTAAATGGATAGGACTAATATTGATTAATAGTATGATATTAATAAAAGCTACCGCTGGTCGGTGGCTTTTTTTATATTGAATTATTCTAAGTGCGCTCTTTACTAAAACTTTGTTTATTTAAAATACGCTTATCATCGTCTAAATATTCAAGCCATTCTTATAACCAGCCTTTATATCAATTTTTTATATAAACATAGCTGGATAAATGGTTTGCAATATTTGGTCAAATCCCTACAATTAATAGTCCGTTCAAATCAGGAATAATGCGTCTTATGACTAACCCTGCTGCCACCAACGACTTGTCGGCGCTACCGACCTTGTCTTCAGAGCTCAATGAGCTTACCGAAGCTCAGCTTACCGAATTTGCAAGTGCTGCTGAAACTTTAATCCTACAAGTAACTGATGCGCGTACACTGCAAGATTTACGTGTGCAACTGACTGGTAAAAAGAGCCCATTAACGGGTTGGTCAAAGCAGATGGGCAAGCTCGATGCTGATGATAAAAAGACCTATGGCGGCTGGTTGCATCAAGTGCGTAGTCGCTTTCAGCAAGCATTGACAGATCAGCAGCAGCAACTAGAAGTAGCAGCGCTCAATGCCAAATTAGAGGCCGAAAGTATTGATATCACTTTGCCTGCGCGTGGTGGTCAAAAAGGTCATCTGCATCCAGTCACGATGATTACTCAGCGTATGCAGCAGTACTTCATTCAAGCGGGTTTCAACGTTGCAACGGGCCCTGAAGTGGAGAGCGACTACTATAATTTTGAAGCATTGAATATTCCGTCGCATCATCCTGCACGTGCCATGCATGACACTTTTTATTTTGATGCGCATTATCTATTGCGTACGCATACCAGTCCTGTACAGATTCGTACTATGGAAAAAAATGAGCCACCGATTCGCATCATTTGTCCAGGCCGTGTTTACCGTAATGACTCAGACCAAACTCATTCGCCGATGTTTCATCAGCTAGAAGGCCTTATGGTCACAGAGTCGAGCACTTTTGCTGAGCTAAAGGGTTTAATTAGTGAGTTTCTAGAAGCATTCTTTGCCAAAGAGTTGACCGTACGTTTCCGTCCTTCGTTTTTCCCATTCACTGAGCCTTCTGCAGAGGTGGATATCTTAGATGATAATGGCAAATGGCTTGAAGTGATGGGCTGCGGCATGGTGCATCCACAAGTATTGACCAACTGTGGTATCGATAGCGATAAATATACTGGCTTTGCTTTTGGTATGGGTATCGAACGCTTTGCAATGCTGTATTACGGTATCGATGACTTGCGTTTGTTTTTCCAAAATGACGTACGCTTCTTAAAGCAATTTGGCTAGAGTTCGCTTTTTAAATATAAAAAGTGCTCCTTGTTAATATAACAAGTGAATTCGCCAAGCTTTACTCCAACATCTTTATTATAAAATTCTGATCCGAGATATTTATGAAAATTAGCGAACAGTGGCTACGTCAGTGGGTAAATCCTACAAACACTAGCGAGCAGTTAGCCGAACAGTTGACCATGGCAGGGCTTGAGATTGACGATCGTTATGCGGTTGCCCGTACTTTTAGCGGTGTGGTCGTCGGTGAAGTCATCAGCGTTGAACAGCATCCTGATGCAGATAAATTACGTGTTACTCAGGTAAATATCGGTGATGCTGAGCCATTACAAATTGTCTGCGGTGCTCCTAACGTGACCGTCGGTATGAAAGCGCCTGTTGCTACCGTTGGTGCGGTATTACCAAGTGATGATAGCAAAGGTTTTAAGATCAAAAAAAGCAAGCTACGCGGTGTGGCCTCGAACGGTATGCTGTGCGGCGCTTCTGAAATTGACCTAGTCGATGATATAGACGGTTTGCTTGAGTTGCCTGAAGATGCACCAGTTGGTACAGATATCCGTGAATACTTAGGTCTGGATAACCAAATACTGGACATCTCTATCACACCAAACCGTGGCGATTGCTTTAGTGTACGTGGTATTGCTCGTGAAATATCAGTCATCAACGACTTACCTGTACAACTGCCAGAAGTTTCTGTCAATATTGATGGGACTGTTGCAACGCCAGCTGTGTCAGTTGCTGCAAAGAAAGCGTGTCCTCGCTATCTGTTGCAATCAATTAGCAATATCGATCGTAGCATCGATACGCCAAAATGGATGCAAGATGCGCTGGTACAGTCAGGACTACGTTCACACAATTTCTTGGTCGATGTGACCAACTATGTGTTGATGGAGTTGGGTCAGCCGTTACATGCTTTTGATGCAGACACGATCGAAGGTGATATCGTTGTACGTTTGGCACAGCCTGACGAGACCATTACTTTGCTAAATGAGCAAACCGTTGCCTTGACGGGTGATGAGCTTGTCATTGCTGATGATAAAGGTGCCTTGGCCTTAGCTGGTATCATGGGTGGTCAGCGTAGCAGCGTCACTGACAGCACTACCAATATCGTAGTAGAAAGTGCTTTCTTTGATCAACTCGCTATTGCTGCACGTGCACGCCGTTTCGGGCTGCATACGGACGCATCACAGCGTTTCGAGCGCGGCGTTGACTTTGAATTGCCAACATTGGCGTTGGCACGAGCTTGTGATTTGATCACCAGCATCACTGGTGGGGAAGCTGGAAAGATAACCACGGTTGAAAACCTTGAGCATTTACCAGCACGCACACCGATTACATTACCAATCGCGAAAGTTCGTGATGTCATTGGGATTGATATTGATCCATCTGAGATGGTACGTATCTTAACCCAATTGGGTTTTGACGTAGAGCAGCAGAGCGATGCATTGGTTTGTAAACCGCCATCTTATCGTTTTGATATGAGTATCAAAGAAGACTTAATCGAAGAAATTGCTCGTATTTATGGCTATGACAATATTCCAAGCGTCTTGCCACATTTACAAGTAAGCATGGATTATGATGATACCGCAGATTTGACTCATGAGATGAAGCTAGCATTGGTCGACAACGGCTATATGGAAGCGATTAGCTTTAGCTTTAGTGATGCAAAACTAGAAGCATTACTTGATGACGAAGCGCTAGGGGAGGTATTGGCACTTGCAAACCCTATTTCTAGTGATTTGGCCGTTATGCGTCGTACCTTGCTATCGAGCCTACTGCCTTGCGTGCAATACAACCTGAATCGTCAGCAGCCACGTGTACGTTTCTTTGAGACAGGACTTAGCTTTGTTGGACAAAGTATCAGTGACTTAGTACAGACGCCAAGTATTGCTTTCGTCGCAGTTGGTGATATATGGAGTGAGCAAGCTTATCAAAACCGTGCCTTAGACTTTTATGACCTGAAGCATGACATTGAGCAGCTATTACCAGCTCAAATCGATAGCGCACGTATTCGCTATGAGCGTAGTACGCTAAGCTTCTTACATCCAGGACAAAGCGCTGAGTTATATATCGATGATATATATGTTGGTTGGTTGGGCCAGTTGCATCCAACTACTGCTAAGCAGTTAGATCTACCTGCTACCTGGGTCGCTCAATTGTCACTTGCACCGCTATTGACAGTCGCGCGTGAGCAGCAAGCCATCACGACACCAAGTAAGTTCCCGCAAGTACGCCGTGATATTGCTATCTTGGTAGATAGCGACATCAGTTTGCAGACGTTAGAGACAACCGTGCGAGCCGCGGCAGGTGATATGCTGACTGACCTTTGGTTATTTGATGTTTACCAAGGTGATAAAGTACCAGCAGGGCAACGCTCATTAGCATTTGCATTAATATGGCAAGACAGTACGCAAACATTGTCTGATGAAGCCGTCAAAACTGCCACAGATAAAGTGGTACAAGCGCTAACTGATCAGCATTCAGTACAGCTGCGCGATAGCTAACATTTAGTATGTATTATACCCAATGCTCTGTAGTCTTTTTACCCTGAGGCTACGGAGCATTGCTATTCATAGAATAAGTTAAGTGGTTATTAATAAAGGATTTTAATGAAGACTTTGTTAAAAAACGGTCAAAAACCCTTTATAATAGCTAGCCTTAACCCTCATACCGCTAAACCATGATATTCGACATCACGACATAGCATAGGAGTCGTACTGTGAGCACCTTAACCAAATCTGACATGATTGAGCATTTGATGAGTCACATGAACCTAACACGCCAAGAAGGTCGCTGTCTGGTAGAGAACTTTTTTGATGAACTATCAGAGAGCTTGATTGATGGCAAAGAGGTCAAGCTTTCAGGCTTTGGCAACTTTGAGCTTAAAGATAAAAATAGCCGTCCAGGCCGTAACCCAAAGACAGGGGAGCCTGTGGCTGTATCTGCACGCCGTGTGGTTACTTTTAAAACAGGACAAAAATTTCGTCAGAAGGTTGATGAGCGTTTGTTTGATAGCTAATACCTAGCCTCGCACTGTCTTAAACGATTGCGTGCCTGTTTTATCGTGAGTTGATAAGAATACTAGTGCGTATTTGCACTGAGTTGTTTTTGTGTACACCTACGTCTTTAGGTGTTGCAGTCTGCATCGAACACGATGATTGTATATAAAGCAAAACCTTACTAATATCATAAATGATAGACATAAAAAAAGAGAGCATAGGCTCTCTTTTTTTTACTACAGTTTATCTATTGTATGAACAATAAATTACTGAGCTTCTTCAACTACTACTTCGTCAGAAGCGTCAACAGCAGCAGTATCAGTTTCGCTAGCTACGTCCATGCTAGTAGTTTCTTCGCCGTCTACAGGAACTTCAGCGTCCATTTCGTCAGTAGCAGTTGCTTCTTGAGCATCAGCGATGTCAGCTTCAGCGTCAGCAGCGTCAGCATCAGCAGTCATTTCGCCTTCAGCATCAGCTTCGTTTAGCTCTTCAGTAGCGTCTTGCACTTCTTCTTGCGCGTCAGATAAGTCTTCAGCGGCGTTTTCTGTGCTGCTGTCACAGGCAGTAAGGCCCATAGTTGCAGTCATGATACCAGCTAGAGCAAGTAATTTAAGTTTCATATGGTTTTCTCCGGAAAAATGAAATGAGCAGTAGCAGCAACGAAGGTTGAAAACCGAGATTTCTCAGAGTTCAATTAGTCTTAGTCACAGCTACTCAGCTTCCACGCATTCTATAGGTTTTCTAAGTAAATAGAAATAGTCTGTACAATTAAGTAACAATAAAACTTATAATGATATTTTACTCTAGCTGTTCAATATAATTTTTAATACAAGAAGCCAGACTAATCAACGTATAATCAATGACATCCGAGAGGTTAAGAGGTTTTTTTGGTCCTTATTTTTCATCATAATTTGTCGCTGTTGGCTTTGCTTTTTGGGTAAAAAGAAGTCGAATAAACCGAATATCATGCTGAATGATATTAACCACAATTGAGTTAGTAATTTTACATGTTTTTATTTATTTTTAAGATAATAGACGAGCTCATGACGTGAGTTAGTTGGCTAAATAATATATAACAAAGCTAATGATTAATAGCAGTAATGATTAATATAAATAGTGAATTAATCTATATTTGAGGAATGGAATTATGAAATGGCGAGGTAGACGAGGCAGCTCGAATGTGCGCTCTAGCACAGGTGGCGGTAAGATGATTGGTGGGGGTATCGGTGGTATTATTATCGCTGGCATTTTATGGTTGGTATTTGGGGTAAACCCAATGACTGCTTTACAGACAGGTCAAGCAGTCACTGGAGGTAGTAGTGAGTCATCTACTGAAGTTGCAACCAGCACAGACCGAGACACGCAATTTGTAAAAGTTGTATTGGCAGATACAGAAGAAGTCTGGCGTCAGGTTTTTAATGAAGCTGGTAGCACTTATCAAGAGCCATCATTGATTTTGTTTAATGGTCAGGTCAGCTCGGCATGTGGTAGTGCGAGCTCTGCAACCGGTCCGTTCTACTGTCCAGGAGATCAGACTATTTATCTGGATACGTCGTTTTTCGTAGAAATGCGTCAAAACCTTGGTATCTCAGGGGATCAGCAAGGGTCTGGTAGTCAGGAAAACCAAGGCAAAGCTGGCGATTTTGCGCAGGCTTATGTAATAGCACATGAGGTAGGTCATCATGTACAGACATTACTTGGTATTAGTCAGCAGGTAAATGAAGCCCGTCAGCAAGTGACTCAAGCACAGTCTAATAAGTTATCGGTATTGCAAGAGTTACAGGCGGATTGTTTTGCGGGTGTATGGGCGCAACGCAACCAAGAGCGTGTACAGTTTTTAGAAGCTGGTGACATTGATGAAGCAGTGAATGCTGCTGGTCAAATCGGTGATGACCGTTTAGCAAAAGCAAGTGGCGGTGCAGTAGTGCCTGATAACTTTACCCATGGTACCAGTCAGCAACGTGTCGAATGGTTCACTCGTGGCCTAGAAAGTGGTAATGTACAATCTTGTGATACTTTTAGTGAGGCGTTATAAGGGCACTAGTTTCCAGCTAATAAACCAAATCCTAAACACAAAAAAGCCTGCAGTTAATTGCAGGCTTTTAATTTCATAGCTAACCAGTGATTCAAGTAACCTCAACCATCACATGATAATTATCTAACTAACGCAAATTATCTTGTTTGATCGAGAATGTAAGCACCAGCGCCACCGACTGCAGCACCACCAAGTGCGCCACGAGCAATGTCTTTGCTATCGCCACCACTTTTGATAAGAGCACCAGCAGCAGCGCCAGCAGCAGCACCTTTAGTAGTATTACTCAAACCACTGTTATATCCGTTACAGCCACCCATAATAAGAGCCGAGCTAGTAATTGCAGTCATTGCGAACGTTTTAGCAAATTTCATATTATCACCTATTAAGTCATCAAGTTTAAAATCAATACCTTCAAAATACTATGTCCATGATATTTTCAAGTACGTTCCTACTGTCTATCATAATAGTCGGTTACCGATAATATAGACGTAGTAAAAAAGCTAAACTTTGCAAACGAGATGTAAGCGATGTTGCCGTACTGTATCATTGGCAATGTCTGTGAACGATGGTGAAGGGTGAATCCTAACCAGTCTAAATATGAATATTTAGACACTGTCATTAAAAAAGACCACCTGTAGGTAGTCTTAATATTGAATCAAAGCCGAATGTATCTAGTAAACCAATCAAACATTAGTTTTGAGATTTACGCTTCATCTGTTCAAAGAATTCGTCATTGGTTTTCGCCTCTTTTAGGCGGTCCAACAGGAATTCAGTGGCTTGCACGCCATCCATTGGTTGAAGTAATTTGCGTAAAATCCATATCTTGCGCAGTTTGTCTTCGCCCAAGAGACGCTCTTCGCGGCGTGTGCCAGACTTTTTGATATTAATCGCAGGGAAAACACGTTTTTCAGCCAAGTCACGCTCAAGCGTAATTTCTTGGTTACCAGTTCCCTTAAACTCTTCAAAAATAACACTGTCCATTTTACTACCAGTATCAATAAGGGCACTGGCAATAATAGACAAGCTACCACCTTCTTCAACGTTACGAGCGGCACCGAAGAAGCGTTTTGGGCGCTCTAGGGCATTGGCATCCAGACCACCTGTTAACACTTTGCCAGATGAAGGTATAACCGTATTATAAGCACGCGCTAGACGAGTAATTGAATCAAGTAAAATCACTACGTCTTGCTTATGTTCAACCAAACGTTTCGCTTTTTCGATGACCATTTCAGCAACTTGTACATGACGCTGTGGCGGCTCATCAAAGGTAGAGGCAACGACTTCACCGCGTACCGTACGTACCATCTCGGTCACTTCTTCTGGACGCTCATCAATCAACAGTACGATCAAATAACATTCGGGATTATTACGAGTAATTGATTGAGCGATGGTCTGTAGCAACATCGTTTTACCCGCTTTTGGCGGTGCGACGATGATAGAGCGCTGACCTTTACCAATCGGAGCGATGAGATCGATGATACGTCCAGTCAAATCTTCAGTAGTTCCATTGCCAAGCTCAAGTTTCAAGTGCTCAGTTGGGAATAAGGGCGTCAGATTCTCAAAAATAAGCTTATGACGTGAGCGATCTGGTGTATCAAAGTTAATTTCACCAACTTTTAATAACGCAAAATAACGCTCAGAGTCTTTCGGTGGACGAATCGTACCAGCGATACTATCACCAGTCTTTAAACTGAAACGGCGAATTTGACTAGGGCTAACATAGATATCATCGGGACCGGCTAAATACGAGCCCTCTGATGAGCGCAAAAATCCAAAACCATCAGGAAGAACCTCAAGTACGCCGTCACCATAAATGGCTTCACCGTTACGCGCATGGGTTTTTAGGATAGCAAAGATAATGTCCTGTTTACGGCTACGCGCCATATTATCAAGACCCATTTCTTTAGCAATAGCCAATAGCTCAGAGATTGATTTTTTCTTTAATTCAGTAAGATTCATAGATAGGTCATTAGCAATTGATCAGATGAGAGATGCCATTAGCAGCACAAGTCACGACAGTGATTAGAATAACGATAATATGATGATATAGGTATGTGCACAGCGCTGTAGTTTATGTAGTTTTGGCTTTGTATGTCTGCTTATGTACGCATTGCCGTTATGGGATGCAAGGTAATAAGAAATAAGGATAAAAAAGGCTACATAGGAGTCTGCGTCAAAAACTCAATATCAGTAATTGCGTTTAGTCATTTTGTTCAGCAATGGTGTTTATAATGACGATTGTGTTTTTGTTGATAAACACGAGGAGAATAGCGACAAGATACTTAGGAAAACAGTTAGTTTTCTCTTGTCAGCAGACTATACGGTCTTCACAATAGCGTTGTCAATAAATTTTGTTAAAAAAGGCGAATTATCGAGTTTTTTGCACAAAAAACAAGCAAAAAAGCCACTATCTTAGTCAGATAATGGCCTTCTCGGTTATTCTGTTTTGTCCGCTTATGACAGTCCAAAGCGGGCAAATTTAACTTATAAATGCTTGTCTAGTACTTTAGCCAATTCAGCTTTTGGCTGTAGGCCCATGACTGAATCAACTTTTTCGCCGTCTTTAAATACAAATAGCGTTGGAATGTTGCGAATACCGAAACGGCTAGCTGCTTGTGGGTTGCTATCCACGTCTACTTTAACGATTTTGACTTTACCTTGGTACTCAGTCGCTAGATCTTCTAAAATAGGAGCGATGGCTTTACAAGGACCACACCACGGCGCCCAGAAATCTACTAGTACAGGTACGTCTGACTGTAGAACGTCTTGATCAAAATCTGTATCGGTAGTATGTACAATAAGGTCTGACATAATTTTATCTCTCTTGTTTTATTACTTCTATCACTACTCATCAACGTATATATTGGTTTAATAATAAATCAGTTGGTGGTCAAAGAATTGTTTAGAAGCGGTGAAAATGTGCCATTATATTAACATGTTTGCTCTAACTTGTTAGATACAGGCTGGTTAAATTGTTTAACAACTAGTATTAGCACAATAAATCGAAACGGTGCCACACAAGAGAATTCAGTCTGCTATTTAGTACGATTATCTTTGTCAAAGTACGTATCTCAGTAAGATAGAAGTCGTATTTTATGTTAGCAGATAGCAATATTGATAAGTTTAAAACTTAGCTAGATTTTGCTGTCATTTATAAAGTGGCTATCGTCCCCAACATGGCTATCACGTTCAAAAGAGTAACCATCAAAAATTCTTATCTCAAAACCAATTTACAGAAGTAGTTAAATTTATGCCTTTTACTGATGAAGAAGTCAACGCCCTCAATATCCAAGAAAGCGCTTATCCGCTTGAGTTTTTTAAAAATTTTGCGCAAGAGATTACAGTTTATGAAGACGATGATATTTGGGTGGTTGATAAACCTGCAGGACTATTGAGTGTCGATGGCAAAACACTCAAAGTCAGTCTGCTTGCTCGTCTTGAGCGTGCCAATCCAGCTGTCAAGTTGATTCATCGTTTAGATATGGATACCTCGGGATTGCTGATTTTTGCCAAAAACGCGGCAGCGCAAACTAATATCAGTAAGCAATTTATCGAACGTCTACCGCAAAAAAAATACCAAGCACGTGTCTTTGGCGAGTGGGAGCAGGTCGGTGCAACTGGCGAGATATCAGTGCCAGTACGCTATGAGCCAAGTACCAAACCGCGTCATATCGTCGATCATGACTGGTCAAAACACGCGCTCACGCTATATGAGGTCGTGGATCATGAAACTTGCAATGGTGAACCAGTCACACGAGTGATGTTAAAGCCAGTTACAGGTCGCAGTCATCAGCTGCGTGTACACATGGTTCATGTCGACCATGTGATGATTGGCGATCCAATTTATGCTGAAGGTACCGCGTTAGAGATAGCCCCAAGGTTGAACTTGCATGCGCAGCAGTTGCGTTTAAAGCATCCAGTTTTAGGTGCTTGGATGGACTGGGAAAGTCCCTGCCCGTTTTAAGTCATTAGGTTTTGCCGCTTGTTGTTAATAGCCGCGATAAATGGCTCTAAAGCCAGCTATAAAATGCCAGTCATGCAAATACAAGGATGAAAGTATGCTTGATATCACTACTACCAAACAGGCCATTAAAAACCGTCTTAAACGTAGAAAATCAAAGACGGCTAAGGTAGCTGACTATGAAGTATTGATCATCGGTGCGGGTATCGCAGGCGTTGGTATGGCTTGCCGTTTACAGCAACAGCAGAATAAAGGCCTGTTCGGTCATAAAGGCCCAAAAAAGCAAAAGCAGGCAAAACTGAATAAGAAAAACAAACGTTCACAGCGTTTTGCTATCTTCGAAAAGCGGGCTGATTTGGGTGGTACATGGGACTTATTTACTTATCCAGGGATTCGCTCTGATTCTGATGCCTTGACCTTTGGTTATAACTTTAGGCCGTGGCTTGATTATAGAATGTTAGCAGCAGGCAGTGATATCAAACGCTATATTGCCGATACGGCACGCGAATTTGGGGTGACCGAACATATCCATTATCAGCACGAAGTTCAGCAGATTTCATGGTCCAGTGACGATCAACAGTGGTCAGTAGCCGTTAAGAACCACGCTAGTGGTGAGGTTTTCGTTACGACTGCTAAATTTATCGTAGGTGCTACTGGTTATTATGATTATGAGCAAGGTTATCGCCCTCATTTTGATGGAGAGGAGGATTTCCGCGGTCGTATTGTTCATCCGCAGCACTGGAATAATCTAGACTACGACGATAAAAAAGTCGTCGTTATTGGTAGCGGTGCCACAGCGATGACGTTGTTACCTGCGCTAGTAGATGAGGATGGCGAGCAGTGTGCGCGTCATGTCACAATGCTACAGCGTACACCGACCTATGTGGCAAGTGTGCCGGGTGATGACTATGCGATTGACTGGCTATCAGGCAAGTTTTCACCATTATCAAAAGAGCAAGCTTATACGGCACTACGTGCGCGCAATGTGTTGAGACAACAGGGTCTATATAAAGTTGCGACTCACGTGCCCAAGGTGATGAAAGCAGTCTTGAAAAGTGGGGTGAAGAAAGAGCTAAAGGGTAGCGGTGTTGATAGCAATCATTTCGTGCCTGATTATAACCCGTGGGACCAACGAGTGTGTGCGGTACCTGACGGTGATTTATTCAAAGCCCTACAGGATAAACGTGCAACAGTGGTGACCGATCAAATCAGTCACTTTACCGAAACAGGAATTATGTTGCAATCTGGCCAACATCTCGACGCTGATATCATCGTTACTGCGACCGGTTTAAAGCTGCAGATGTTGGGCGGGGCAGCGGTATATATCGACGGTCAATCTGTCGATATCGGCACGCGTATGACCTATAAAGCGGTCATGGTTGAAGGTGTGCCCAATATGGCGGTACTGTTTGGATACACCAATGCCTCATGGACGCTAAAAATTGATTTGGCCTGTCAATATGTGGTGCGACTGCTGGATTATATGCATAAACGGCGCTACCAAGTGGTAACACCCTATGCAAAAACTGAACAGGCGCAAGCATATGTTCAGGCAGATACTGTGATGGGTTCGCTGTCGTCTGGGTATGTTAGACGCGGCAAAGACAAGCTACCTAAGCAGGGCGATCGCTATCCTTGGTATGTGACCAACAACTATCTAAGCGACCGAATCATGCTTAAGTATCGCAAAATAAAAGACGACTGGTTACGGTTTAGTCGTTAGCATCTTGATTATTGATGGTGGTTATCGATAAAGTCAGTGACTTGTGTGCTTAATATTTGCCATAACTTTTCTTGGGCGCTTTTGCTGCCCCAAGCGTTGTGCGGACTAAAGATAACACGCGGATGGTCGCTGAGACTGAGCAATGGGTCATTATCAGCGATAGGTTCTTGTTCAAACACATCGCTAGCATAACCGATGATTTGCTCATTATTAATCGCGTCAGTTAATGCTTGGCTATCGACAATACCGCCACGCGCGACGTTAACGATGAGCGGTTGTTTGGCCATTTTTGCCAATGTATCTGTATTGATAAGATGCTTGGTTTGTTCGGTTAGTGGACAATGTAGGCTAATCACGTCAGATTGTGCAAGTACGTCTTCAAACGCGGTATAGTCGTCACTGCGCGGTTCGCGTCCTTGATGCTCCGCCCATAATACGGTCATACCAAAGGCACGAGCAATCTCGGTCACGCGCTTTCCGATTGTGCCAATACCGATGATGCCGAGCGTCTTATCTTCCAAATCTATCAATGGAATATCAAGCAAACAAAAATCACCCTTTGCTTGCCACGTGCCATCAGCGACTTTTTGATGGTAATGAATACCAGCGCGCATTGCGGTCAGCATTAACATAAAGGTATGCTCGGGGACGCTTTTTACAGCATAGCCTGCAACGTTATAAAGTGTCACGCCATGCTTATCGCAAGCCTCTTGATCGACGTTATTCATACCCGTCGCGGTGAGTTGGATAAGCTTAAGCTTTGGTAATTGCTCTATCACTTCAGCACTAATCTGCACTTTGTTAGTGATAATAATGTCAGCATCTTTACAACGCTCAACGATGACGTCTGTATCTTTTGGCGTATCGTTGTAAGTGATGTAGTCGCTCACACTTGCGGGTGCAGGCAAGTCAATACCTTCAGAAAATGTACCTTTATCTAAAAAAACGGCTTGCATGGCGAGTCCTTATTTATTGTTGTCTTATAGATAGTTGGCGAATAACTGGCTATCGCATGAATACTTATCGGTTTAATGTAGCACGTTGTCATTATTAATTAAAAACAAAATGACTAGAGTGGCCTTCTGACAACCTTACAATGCAGTATGACAATAACTCGCAAAATACATTGTCCTAAATATGGCCCTGATATAGTGTTGATTATAGGCTTTATAAATAGAAAAGTAACATCAGATGGCTCTTGAAAATGTAACTTAACGCACTCATCTACACGCTAACGTTATATAATGGTGCAGCTTGGATGCTGGCTTTATTGAGGTTACGATGCTGCGTTGGTAAGTTTGTTACGATTTGCACTTTGTCACCCTCTCGCTGTCACCAGTTACCACTGTTATCTATCTAATTTCTTACTACCTGAGTACAAAAGACATCGCCTTATGACTATCTCTATTGCTTCATTGCACAGTACTGAATTCGCCGTTGGTCAACGTTATTTATCTGATACGGAGTCTGAGCTTGGCTTAGGTGTGGTCATCGATGTTGACGACCGATGTGTGCATATTTTATTCCCGCAAAGTGAAGAGACACGCGTCTACGCCAAGAACTCTGCGCCATTGTCGCGCGTGGTGTTTAAGGTCGGCGATAGTATCTATGATCAAGATGGCAAAAGCTATACAGTCAATGCTGTCGATGAAGTCATGGGTGTACTCAAATATGGCGTCGATGAGCATGAGCGCGGTATTATGGAAACCCGCCTTGCTGCCAATATCACATTGGCCAAGCCGCTTGAACGCTTGCTTGCTGGACGTATTGAGCGCGGTGACTGGTATGAGTTGCGTCAAGATATTTTGCGTATGCAATCAGCGTTGGCAGGTCATCCACTCAAAGGCCTGATGGGTGCACGTGTCGATATCATCGAGCATCAGCTTTATATCGCGCATGAAGTTGGCAAACGTATCGCGCCACGTGTACTGCTGGCTGATGAGGTTGGCCTTGGTAAAACCATCGAAGCGGGCATGATTATTCATCAGCAATTGCTAACGGGTAAAGCTGAACGTGTATTAATTCTAGTGCCAGATAGTTTGCAGTATCAATGGATGATTGAGCTGCGTCGCCGCTTTAACCTAAACTTTGCCTTGTTTGATTTGGTACGTACTGCGGCTATTAAAGAACATGATCCTGAGCAAAACGTCTTTGCTACTGAACAATGTATCATTGGTGGTATGGATCTGTTGCTCGACCACCCAGACTTATATGACCAAGCGATGGATGCAGGCTTTGATTTATTGGTTGTCGATGAAGCGCATCATCTGCATTGGGATGAAGCGCAAGGCGGCAATGATAAGTATGACTTGATTGCAGATTTTGCTGAAGAAACACCAGGCGTGATGCTATTAACAGCAACGCCAGAGCAGCTTGGTGCGCAAAGTCACTTTGCCCGTCTGCGTCTGCTTGATCCAGATCGCTTTGATGATTTGGATGAATTTATTGATGGTCAAGAGGCTTTTGCAGAGACAGCAGCAGTTGCTGGCGTTTTGATAGAAGAAAAGCCGTTGAATGAAGGTCAAATCGCTGCTTTGAGTAGCTTACTAGACATTAGTATTGATGAGCTGTCTTCAATCAATGAAGATGAAAAGCTGCGGACACATGCGCTAAATGAATTATTAGATCGTCATGGTACAGGCCGTATTTTGTTCCGTAATACTCGTGAGAGTGTCAAAGGCTTTTATGGTCGTAGTAGCCAACCATATCCATTGCCACTGCCTGAGGCATGGAAAGACAGCTATCAAACCAATGGCAAGTTGCGTGAGCAGCTATGGGGCGAAGAAAATCAACCAGATGGTGGTTGGCTAGAAGATGACCCACGCGTTTCTTGGTTGATTGATATCTTACGCGGTGAGCTTAAGCATCAAAAAGTGCTATTAATTGCTCGTAGTGGCGCGACGGTAGAGAGTTTAGAGGCGGTATTGCGTCTGCATGCAGGTATCAAAACAGCTATCTTTACTGAGCAGATGACTTTACTTGAGCGTGACCAAGCGGCTGCCTTCTTTGCAGATAGCGAAGGCGCACAAATATTACTATGTTCAGAGATTGGCTCAGAAGGCCGTAACTTCCAGTTTGCAAGCCAGTTAATACTATGGGATTTGCCTGCTAATCCAGATACCTTAGAGCAGCGTATCGGTCGTCTAGATCGTATCGGTCAGACTCAGCAAATTATGCTGCACGTGCCTTATGTGCAGGGTACCGCGCAAGAGCGTCTGTATCAGTGGTATAACGATGCGCTGAACATGTTCAATCAGATATCGCCAACCGCTCAAAGCGTACAAGAGCAGTATATCCAAGAGCTCAAACCAGTGCTTGAGGGTGCTGATACCGCTGAAAATAATGTAACGCTACAAGAGATCATTTCAGAAGCGTCACAGACCCGAATGGGACTTGAGGCACAGCTACAGGCTGGTCGCGATCGCCTGCTAGAGTATAACTCATGCCGTCCGCGTGTCGCAGGTCGTATCGCTGATGCCATGCGTGATTTTGATGGTAATAACTTGCTGCCGCATTTTATTGAGCGTTTCTTTGCGTCTGCTAACATTGACCATAGTATCCAACGTGATGGCTCGTGGGTCATCGCACCTATCGATAGTACCGAGATTAGCGATTATATTGATGGCTTACCACTTGGCGATGAAGATGGTATGACGTTGACCTTTGAGCGTGAGCAAGCACTGCAGCGTGAAGAGATCGACTTTGTCACACATGAGCATCCATTGATGCGCGCTATCTACGAGTTAGCGAGTACCAGCACTTTTGGTAATACCACGGTTGCCATGCTTAAAAGTGCTGCTGTTCCTCAAGGTATGGTACTGCTAGAAGTGAATTTCCGTGTTGAAGCGATTGCGCCAAAAGTGCTCAATCTGCCAGCGACTTTGTCCACGCAAAATATCCGTGTCTTTATCAGTGAGCAGGGCAGTGATTTATCGTCTCGTATCAGTGCTGAGATGATTATGCCTCATATTGAACGCTTGGATAAAAACCGTGCCCGCCAAGTCATTAAAGTGCGCGGCGACGTGATTGAGCAGCGTTATTACGAAGCCGAAGACATTGCTCGTCAGCAGATAGCTGAGATTGGTGAGCAAGCAAGTAGCCGCTTTAGCCAGCAGTGGTCACGCGAAATCAAGCGTCTAAAACATCTACAGACGATCAATCCGAACGTACGTCCTGAAGAGATTGAACGTTTAGAGCAGCTTAAAGCTCAAGGCGAACAAGCGCTTGGTAACTTATCGCTAGTGCCGGATTCTATTCGCGTACTGGTAGCAGTTAAGCCATAAACATCGACGTATGTATAAAAAACGGGATGTTGTTACACATCTCGTTTTTTATGGTTCAGTTTGCTTTATCTATCAATTAGTTACGATTCGTCTGGCAAGCACGGACAAGCAATACTTACGAGTAAGTCGACAGTAACTAGTCAAAACCATCAATATTGGGTAAGATGTTTACCTTTTCTATTGAAAATAAATGTGTAGCATTAGCGAACATAGCTACAGCTGTATTTTTGTTCTAAAGTCTTCTTGCTTATTTTAGCAAGTGATCCCGTATTATTTTAAATTCAAGAGCAGCGGCTATATAGCATCGATATCGTCAGGTGCTTATTTTCAGATGCTGAGCGTTTTTGATAAAAATAAGGAAACATGTCGTCATGTCCCATAATCTACAACTGATCGATGAGCTGCTAGCTACTATCGCACTTATTGAAGTTACCCCTGATGTGTTTGAGGGTAAAAGCCATGACTATGTGGGCAGTCGTATATTTGGTGGGCAAGTACTCGCCCAAGCGATTATGGCAGCAGCGCATACATTAGATAAAGACAAACCTTGTCACTCGTTGCATGGGTACTTTTTGCGAGGTGGTGATATTAACCAACCCGTGATATACCAAGTACGTCGATTGCGTGATGGTCGCAGCTTATCTGCACGCGAAGTCACCGCTATTCAGTACAAAGAAGTACGTGGTAAGCCGCCTGTTGAGCAAGTGATATTTTCAATGATTGCTTCGTTCTCACCGATGGAAGAAGGGCTTGAGTATCAAGAAGATATGCCTGCCTATCCACCGCCAGAAGACTTACTAACAGAACAAGAGTTAAAAGAAGAGAATGTCGGAAAAGTGCCAGAAGCACTGAAAGCGAGATTTATGCGCCGCCGTCATGTTGAGATTAAGCCAGTTAAGCCGCGTAATCCGATTAGCCCAGAACCTATGAAACCTAAACAGGCAAACTGGCTACGTATTCGTGAGTTGGGAAGTCAGCCAACGGCTGTTCAGCAGGCGTTATTAGCGTTCTCGTCTGATTTTTATTTGGTTGGCACAGGGCTGATGTCACACGGTGTTAGTTTTATGACTAGTGGACTACAAGCTGCCAGTATTGATCATTCAATGCATTTCCATCGTGATTTTGATTTGAACAAATGGATGCTTTATGATATGTGGAGCGATACTACGTCTAACGCGAAAGGGTTGAACCATGGCCAATTTTGGCAAGATGGTAAACTGGTCGCTACCGTACAACAAGAAGGTCTCATGCGTCTACGTGTGCCAAAGTCTTAGGGTACTGTAGACTCCGCTATCTTTATATTGTCATCATAAAAAAAGCGACTCATTATTAATAGTGAGTCGCTTTTTTTATTGCAATATATTTGTTTCACTACTATTTAGAAAGAGAGGAGGCATACAGAATATTCGTAAAAGAGTTTTGCATGATTTTCCATCGACCTTCATCTTCTGTTCTTACTCGGATATTATTTTCGCTATCTAAATAATTAGTGGTTACATTAACTATTTTACTAATCCTTTGCTCATCGTCTTCAAACTTTAATTCAACTGTCACGAGGGTTATGGCTGCTGCTCTATCTTCGATAGAAGTTAGCCTATATGATAGAGGTGTGTAATTTCCGAAGTCCTTTTTGGCTAACCCTGCTTTTTTTCCTCTAGGCTTATCAACAAAATATACAAGCGATTCTGATAGTAACCCATACCTCCTATTTATCCAGTTTTCGATGAATTCGGCTACGGCGCGCTCTGGAGTGTTTGAAGGTAATTCTTCTGCTTTACCTACAAAAGGAAGATAAGTGATATTCTCGCTTGAGCGTGGTGTCCAGTTTTCTATTAGCTTTTTTTGGCGTTGAGTGTCTGCAAAATCACTTAAAACTTCGTTCCAACCTTTTTCTTCCATTGAATTAGAACTTTTAGTACTTGTTAATGCTTCAGCCCAATCCCTAGTCGCAAAAAGTGCTGCCCAAACTTTTGCCGCTACTAATTTACTATCAAAAGCTAACTCTCTACCGTGAAGAATTCCATGCCTATAAGGAATCGTAAGAGTTTCTTCATTAGTCTTGTTTCTACTTTTAGTGAATAGAGACGCTACTACTTGTAATCCTGTCTCATGAGCAGCCATAGAGTCCCATACTGTCATGTCTGCTGAATCGGCAAAAAAACCTACATGCTTTGAGATATCATTCACAATACCATCAAGCAAGCTAAGTAGTAGAGGAATACAGGCGTGATAGCGGTTTGCTAGGTAATCTTCTTTTGCAAGCTCAGTAAGGCGGATACGACGTCGAAATTCTTGATTACCTTGAAACCTAAGTATCCCGCATCTTAGACAATCGGCATCATATGAATCAGTAAGAAATTGCTCAGCGACTTTTACACCTTCGGTATCATATTTAGCAATAGCTTCGTTCATAACCTCTAAGCTCATCGATTCATAAGCAACCCAGCCCAATTCTGAAAATCGCTCGTTAAACTTATCAGGTATTTCAAAGATTTTAGATTGTTCTTTAATTTCAGGGAAGTTCTCAAAGGCTTTACTGATTTTTGGAGAGAATATTTTTAAAAGTGGAGAAATTTTGTATAGAGCTTCTACACCTTTTATTTGATTTGTTGCTTTAACAAACGACGGATTGTCTTTAATCTTTTTAGGCTCGCTCATAGATGACTTCCATATATAGATGTAAAATATCTTTGGATAGAACTACTTAACGCTCAATAACTTTTTCCATCGCACGGGGTAGCCCTAGACTATCTTGCGCTTGTTGTGTGGTTAACCACTTGAAGTCAATCTCAGCCGCTGCTAATTTCTTATTTAGCTCAGTTACCTGCGTCGTATCGACTGTCAATTTACATGGGGTCAAATACCAGTGAAAATGTGTCAGGGAGTGCTTGATAGGGGCATCATCGAGCAATGACTTACTAACTGATTTTGCGACCAGTTTGTTTTTTATGAGCCACTCATTAATGATTTGCTCAGCGGTAGTAAACTCTGCCTCGTATACTTTTTCATTACTACGTACATCATTTGCTACGTTTGATGACTTATCATCGTCAGCTAGCGGCTGTTTAATAGTAGCCTTACTATTCGTTTTACCATCAACTTTTTCTACGAACTTTAAGGGCAAGCTCCACAATCCACCCCAGATCCCATTGTCAGGACGTTGTAGCCACAATATCTCACCGTCTGCACTTTCGATTAGCAGTGCATCACTGAATTTACTGGGTTTGGGTTGTTTCTTTGCTTTGACGGGATAGTCAGTCTCGCGCCCTTGTGCATGAGCGAGGCAGTCTTCTTTGAGTGGACATAATAGACAGGCAGGCTTGCTACGGGTACATAATGTCGCGCCCATGTCCATCATCGCTTGCGCGAATAATCCTGAGTTTTCTGTCGGCGTCAAACGCTCTGCCAGTGCCCATAGCTCTTTAGTCGTAGCAGACTTGGTAATATCGCCATCGATAGCTGCCCAACGTGTGATGACTCGTTTGACATTGCCATCACAGATGACGCCATAATGATGCAAGCCCATGGCCATAATGGCACCAGCCGTTGATGGTCCAACGCCCGAAATAGCCTGCCATCCTGCTAATGTTTGCGGAAACTCGCCTGTCTCATTAATGACCGCAACCAACTGCTTGGCACCTTTATGCAAATTACGTGCACGTGCATAGTAACCCAGCCCTGCCCAATGCTCGGCGACCAAATCCCAATCTGCTGCGGCCAAATCCTGCACGGTCGGAAATGACGCCATAAAGCGTGCAAAGTAGGGCAGTACAGTAGTCACTTGCGTTTGCTGGAGCATGACTTCCGATAACCAAACGATATAAGGATTGGGCGTATCGGTCTTATGTTGTTGCCAAGGTAAGTCATGGCGACCATTTTCGGCAAACCAATCAAGTAGGCGTGGGGCGAAAGTGTTTAGAGCAGTAGATGATTGAGAAAATTGAGTAGGCAAAAGTATTCCTTGTAAGTTGAACAGGGATATATAGGATTTAGATTTATAGTTGGTAAGCGAGAAGGTAAATAGATAAAACTATTTACCAGTATATGAGGCTTAATTGTTTATAAATAAAGGGGATAGATAGGGTCGCTATAGAGAAGTAAAGGCTTATCGATAAACACTGTCTAAAGTTTCGCCCGACTCATTTTTCCATTCGATCCATCCGTTGGTTGAACGTCCTGATACTAAAGCACTGGCTCCACTGGGTGTCTTGAATAAATGGTTTTCAGTGAGTTTATAGCTTTTATCGTTTATGGCTATGAGTTTTCCACTACTAAGCAAGCTATCTTTTAGTTTAGTCACAAATGGCGGAGCTGATGACGTTTGTGTTTGTCTAATTAGAGAACCTGCTAATATTACAAAGCCATCGTCGTCGTAGTATCCTTTAGCATCACCATCTTTTACCTTGTAGTAAAATAAGGCTGGAATAGGTTTCGTTGGAGTTTTATCAGTTATCTGTGCGATTTTAGCAATGGTCGAGCCAGTCGGTTTATTTCTATGAGTCTCGTTACTATAAAGGCTATCATGAATCGCTAAGGACTCGAAAATAGGCTGTCCTAAGGTGGATAGTAAAACGTCAAGGGTGTGGAATAATTCCTCGCAATCAGCTTTCAACGGGTCAGGGGTATGCGGTTTATTACCATTATTTCCATTTTTTAGTTCGTAACGCCCTACCTCAATAGCAGTTGCGATAGCCTTATGTTCCATATATAACGCATGGGTTTGCGTCATAGAGTTATTGGTCGAGAGCATAACAAAAGCTCGTGTCCAAAAATCTTTATCATCATGTTGGTTAAGACGTCTTTTAAGATCGCCAGTTTGTCCCACATAGAGTAACGGCTTCTCTACACTATCGGTATCACCAATCAAAAAATATAAACCAACTTGATTGGCATCGGGCATCGCAAAAAAGTCTTCAATGTGGATACGTGGAATCTCAATCAATCTTACTGTGCGCGTAGTCATCTCTGCCAAACGCAACCCACGAGGGTTACCTTTTGGCAGATAAATTTGAATGGTTTTAGCTGATGGTATTAATGGATTCATAGTCGCTTATATTATTGGTGAATCTACTTACGATTCTTCCGCGTTTTTAAACGACGTAAGCGTTTTTCTTCCTCACGGGCTTTTTTCTTTTCTTCAGCAGCGAGTCGTTGTTCAGCGACTACGACTTCTTCAGCTTCAGTCATCGCTGGTGTCTCTAGCGTGATACGGCCAATCTTCGCGCTACGCAGCTCATTGATGAGAATCTCAGACATACGGTAGGTATCGACTTGATTGCCCGCACGTACACAGCCGCGATTACGTCCAGCCACTTCAAAAAACTCCCAGTCAGTCCTCGGTAGCTCTTCAATTTTATAGCGAGTTTTTAATAGCTCAGGATAGGCGTGCATTAAGTACTCAGCGGTGTAACTTGCCACATCAGCGAAGTCAAAAGCTGTATCACGGATACCGCCTGTTGCCGCTAAACGATAGCCAGAATTTTCATTTTCAACCTTTGGCCATAGCATACCAGGCGTGTCGTAGAGCATGATGTCATCGTCTAGTTTAATCAGCTGCTGCGATTTGGTCACGGCAGGTTCATCACCAGTTCTTGCTACCGCACGCCCTGCTAAAGTGTTAATCAAGGTGGATTTACCAACGTTTGGAATACCCATAATCATGGCTTTAATCTGGCGGCCTGTACCGACTTTATTAGGCACTAGATGTTTACAGATGGCGGTGATCCGTTTGACATCATTGGCTTTCTCAGTATCGCAAGCGATGGCTTTTACACCGCTTTGCTGCTCGAGATAATCCATCCATACTTGGGTCAATTCAGGATCGGCAAGGTCGGCTTTATTGAGGATTTTGATAACAGGTTTTTCGCCACGTAGTGCCGCAACCATTGGGTTTTCACTACTATAAGGGATACGCGCATCGATGACTTCGATGACCACATCCATCTGCGGCATGGTTTCTTTGATTTCATTACGAGCTTTGTTCATATGCCCAGGGAACCACTGAATGCTTGCTCTCTTATCCATCTGCTTTCATAACCTTTTATAAAAAATGCTAAAAGTAAAACAATCGACGTTTACTTTCTAATGGTACCCAGTTTACTACAGAACCATATTGCTCACGGGACAATTTCACCTAACCCGACTTGTCATTACTTATGATTTTGGCTTTCTGTGTGCTTGTGCGCGGGTGGTAATGGGGCAAGGTAACCAATCAAAAGTATTAAACTGCCTGCGCCAAGGAATGATATGACTCGCCAAATTGCCTCAGTCTGTGATAAATCTACCAAGACCAGCTTGAGTACGACAATACCTAATAACCCAATACCCATAAACCAAAGCGCGCGCTGCCAGTAGCGACTCGCCATAATGGTGGCAACCAATGCCAAGAGTGTCCATAAAATTGTTAGTCCTGTTTGTACTTGCTCACTCTGCCATGCGCCGCCTTGATAGTCATTCCAAAGTGGCGTGCTGATAAAGGCGTGTAGCGTTCGGACCAACATGCTAGAGATCAACCAAAAGCTGATCAGTCCCAATATAATTAGCATATTTTCAGCGGTGAATACGCGCTTAGTTTTGGCCGCTATACTCGTCTCGGTAAGAGTTTCATTGTGACGGCGTTGTCTGATGTAATACAGACTAAAACCAACCGATAGAGTCAGCCACGATGTGATGTCGTACAGATTAAATAACGGAAAATAAGACAGTCCCCAAATCACACCATCGTAAGACCAATTGGTGAGAACAACCCATAGTAAGGCAATGGGAGCAAAGATGGCAGCACACCCTAATAATGTCTGTTGCCAATCAAACCAATATAGCAGACCTTGTTTTGACGTTTTATTAGTTGATGTGCTTTTTTTATTTTGACCAATATAACGATGATTTAACCATAACCCAAATAATATGAGAGCTGCTGAAAACAAGAAGGCCATCACGCCATCAGAGTCTGGCAGTCCATAATATGCAGCGGTAGCAATAAGTAAGATACCTGTCCCTAGCCAGCTTGCAGCAGTATAGCGTGAGGCGTTTTTATTATCAGGCCATGTATCAAACCATGTTTTTAGCCATAGCTGACCCACGACTAACCAGCCAATTATTAACCCTATGAATACCAACCATTCCGCTGTTACCCACGTCAAATTCTGCTCAAACTTTTGTGGCAGTTGCAGTATTAGCATAAAGTAAAATAGAGCTAATAATCCATGATTAAGCTGTCTAATCTCCGCCCACGAACGATAGCAATTGATGACCCAATAAGCGATTAAACTGATGAGTGCTGCTAGTGCAATTATGGTTGTGCTTGACTGCCAGATATCAAACCAATGATGCAAATCAAGCATCAATACTTGTAGCATCCAAGCCATCGCTGTCAATGTTAAAAGTTTGGTTAATCTAGGGCTGTGCCAAACGAATTTGAACACGCGGCTCTGACTATTGATAGAAGTCAGCCATTGCTGTGCAGCTTGCGTACTGACACCTAGCGCATGTGCATAGCTGGTTAATGCATCTGATGTGACATCCAGTTTTTGTGACTGTATGACTGAGGAGGATGTAGCGCCATTATTATTAAGGCTATTAAAGTTGTTACTGCCGTCTATCGTATTAATCAGCGCAGAAGGAGAGTTACTAGCACGTAAAATAAAAATGGACGCTAGATAGCTGAGCGCTGAAATACTAAAGGCTAAAACGGGGTAGTCTTTGCTAGAGAGTGTTGCTGTTGTCACTAGCATACCAATACTGACTAGCTGTAATAGTAAGCCAAATAACACAGACCATGATCGCAGCGAGCGTCGTCCAAACCATACTAGCGCTAATCCTTGTACAGACCAGCCGAAAGCAATCCATTCAGCATTTAGCGCCAACGAAATAACGAGTGCAAAAAATCCTAACCCTAACGCCAGCATCCCTTCGGTGATTAAAGCATAGCGTCTACTACGCTGGATGAACAACCAGCCTATCCCAAGATAAACTGCCGCCAAGATGGCACTGGTAATGGTTAAGGCATTAGAGATGTCGTTTAGTAAAGTAGAAAACAATCCAAAAGCCAGTAGCGGTACTGAAAACAATAAGCCAGTATCAATAGGGAATACGTAGGGGCTGCCGACATAGGCCTTGTTCAAGTGCTTCGTATTAACAGCATGACTGCGGTCTTTTTCATTTAGCGCATTATAGGTGATGATTTGCTGCGCATAACGAATGACGACAAATAAATACAGCAGCCAGTGTAAGGTAACTAATGCTACCAATGACCAGCGCTGCGTTTCAATGACTGCGCTCAGGTTTTCGCTGATACCCCAATAGTATGCCAAACCAAATGTCACTGTCACACCGAATATATTGAGTATTTTCCACGGTCGATAGTGAGCAATGACGGCAATCGTGACGTTTAATAATAAGTAGTAGCTGAATAACGTGGTCAAGCTACCAGTATCCTCACTCGTCAAAATCGGTGCAAAAAACCCACCAGATAACGCCAGTAATGCTAATGGGAAGGCATTTTGACGTACGGCGAGGGCAACGGTAATAGCAGATAACAACCCAAGCCCGATAAAGCTTGAGATACTAGGAAGGATTTTATAAACACTATAAGCAAAAAAGGTGCTTAGATACGTAATTGCTAAGCCTGCGCCTTGTAACGTGATACCGTAAGAAAAACGTTTTGCGGTTAACTTTAATCCAAGTGCTGCCAATGCTAACCCTGTAACACCAACTGCTATCAGTTTTGTTGCAATCGAAATCTCGATATATTCGCTTAACAATCGAAGCAGGAGCACCACACCTACCAGTAGTACCAGTACGCCGACCCGCACGACCAAATTACCGCCGAAGAACCAGTTTTTTATTGAATGAATTAGTGAGGTAACGATAGGTAATGAGCGTTCGTCAGGCTCAATAGATGGGGTAGACGTTGGATTTTGCGTATTTATAGAAGCATGATTGTCTGTAGATTTATCATCATAGATGATTGATTCTGCGTGTATGGTCGAGTCTGAAGTAACGGTAGGAAGCGGTGGTGGCGATACAAGCGGACGATTATCTGGAGAAAGTTTTTGTGAGTCAAAAGCTGTAGCTTTAGCATCATGGTCTTTAACGTCATAGTCTTTAAGAGCATTGTCGTCAGTAGCAGTTGTGCGTACATAATCGCTTTTATCGGCCGAAGGTGCAGACGGAGGCATCATACTACGATGTCTTTGTTGCTCAAGCTCAGCTTGCAGCGTCGTCACATCACGGCGTAGATGCTCGATTTTTCGAGCTATCCTAGTATATAACGCGACCACTACGAGCAATAAAATCGTAAAAGCCAGCCAACCTAACTGGGTCACCATTAGATATAACATCCTCGTCACTCAATCCAGTTTATAGTAAAGTGATAATGACGTGATTTGATAAGAAGCACAAGACTACTCTGATTACTGGACTAAAAGACAAGTGCTGAATGACACTCAAAATAAAAGGGCAGCTTAATAATTAAGCTACCCTTTTGGTAATGACTATTTTCTTACTTGTCGTATAAATCTATTTTAAAAAAAGACTTTTAATAGGCTCGTCAAATGGCTTGTTGTTTAAAATAAAATCTTATAAACGACGATTCTAACAATGATTCTTATGCCAAGTTAGCTTTCATGAACTCAAGCATGTTTTCCCAGCTTTGTTTAGCAGCCGCTTCATTATAGCCAAGATCTACTTCATTTTTGGCAGCACGCTCATCGGCTTGCGGATTGGTAAAGCCATGTTTAGCATTGTCATAGACGTCGATAGTGTAGTCAACATCAGCTGCGTCTAGCTCTGATTTTAAACCTTCGATAGCATCCATTGATACCATTGAATCATCACGGCCATGAGCGACTAACACTTTTGCGGCGAAGTTTTTGTCCGCTGGTTGTTTTGCCCCTGGATTGCCGTGGAAAGTTGCGACTGCTTTTAGTGGCATACCTTCACGGGCCATGTCTAGTACTACTTTACCGCCGAAGCAGTAACCAATTGCGCCTAAGTTGTCACCGTCGACTGATAGCTGATCACTGAAATCATTGAGGATTAAGCGGCAGCGAGACATTAGCATATCTTGATCGGCAAGTACTTGCTCCATCCACATATTTGCCATTGCCGCATCAGTGGTTAATTTACCTTCGCCGTATACGTCCATTGCCACAGCCGCATAGCCTGCTTCTGCCAAACGCTCAACCACTGATTTTGGGTGGTCGACGACGCCCCACCATTCTGGTGCAACTAAGATGCCTGCTGCTGGTTTTTCATCTGATGCATCTTCTGGTAGTGCAGCATAGCTGATAAGTTCAACACCATTCTCGGTAGTACTGATTAATTCAAAAGTCTTAATTGACATATTATTGTCCTTTTTTATGTTGTGAGTTTTAATTATTTGTCATTGTGATGGTTCATTTTCTTAACTCGTACTACCTTAACGCCCATGTCTAGCAAAAACAGCTATAATACTGTAACGCTCTTTATCAAAATGCTACTGCGACTCTATGACTATAAACTTATTAAACAAAAATCATGACCAATCAGACTTGAACTCAGGTCTCGATTCAGCAGTCACGCCTGTCCAGTCGGTAAGTTTGTTTCCTGATAGTGCTGATGTCGATTCTAGGCCTGAGCCACTACGCTCGCAGTTTTGGTCGCGATTTGCACTAAATGAGTTAAATCATAGCGAGTGGGAAGCATTGTGCGATGGTTGCGGCAGTTGCTGCCTGATCAAGTATATCGACAATGATGACGATGAAGAATTGGTTGAATATACCGATGTTACGTGCCAGCTGATGGACTGCTCAACCGGATATTGCAGTCACTATGCAACGCGTCAAGAGTACGTACCAGATTGTATTCAGCTGACTATGGAAAACTTGCCAAACATGATGTGGTTACCATCACACTGTGCCTATAAGCGCTTATATAAGGGGCAGGGGTTACCAAGTTGGCATTTGTTATTGACCGAGGACGCTGTGGTGACACAGCAGCAAATGCGAGCGGCCAACGTAGGTGTCGCTGGACGCTGTGTCACTGAGCTCGGCATGTCTGATGAAGAGATGGAAACGCGAGTAATTAATTGGGTTAACCCTTAGTTCATAATTGTCCTAAGATGATTTAGTTACAAGGAAGCATTTCTACCAGTGTTAGTTAGACGCTTGGGCCGTAGATTTGGCTTTTGCTTCAGCACTGGCTTGTGAGTTTGCCAATGATGGTATCGGTATATCTTGACGAATCTGTTGCGAAAATTCGCTACTGTTTTTATCTCTACCAGCGCTAGACTGTGAGTTAGTCTGATTATCAAAGCCCTTTGTTTTTGGGTTGATATGGGTACGTTCATACCATGTGTTCATTGACCAAGGCTGGTTGTCTTTTTCGGGCGCCGCATCCAACATACCTACATCGTATAAATAGTTTGGTAGCCAACCAGATACCCAAATTCTATAATCCCATGGTAAGCGATCGCCACTCACGATACGCGCCATATAAAAGATAATATTGGTGCAGTTACTGACCAATGTATTGTACCAAGCAGGTTTAGCGTTCAAATCATCAGCCGCCGTTAGGTAAGATTCAAACAGTGATCTCACTTCGTGCTGTTGCAAATTACTGATAGGAAACAGATAAACCTGCTCACCGCGCGCATTGCTGCGGGTATAGATAATATCGCGCTCTTCTGCGGCAATTAGGCTCAGCTCATAACGTCGAAAAAACCCAGCTAGCGCCGAAAAAGACTCGCCGTCTTCTTTACGAATCTCAAATGAAAAGGCAAGCGGTCTATCATCTTCAAATCGAAAGCTAACCAAGGTATGAGCAATTAGCGGCCCCATCCAATAAGAGTTGGTCACATCGACACCTGAGAGTTTAGACAAATCAATCGTACGGGTATCCCAATGCTCATTAGCGTTTGCTTCGGTCTGCCAATCAAAGTTACGAACATTGGTTAAAGTAACCAAATCAGGATTGGTCGCATCGCGCTCATAGGAAACTCGCTGGTCGACCTCAGCCATCCATTCTCGATCTTGTTTAGGCTCGATAGAAAAAAACCAACCTAAACCCAGCAGCCAAACAGCACTATATATGCCGATAAGTACCTTGGTTGCTACGCCTTTGCTAATTGATTTTTTATTAGGCCATGAGTTATTTTGCAATAATTTTGTGACAGCATCCCAATAACGTGTGCTCAACAATGCGGCTAATATACTTGTAATCGCTATTGTCGCAAGCCAAGTTAATACTGAGCTGATGCCGTACTGATACCAAATCGCTAATAGCAACCAAATTGCTGATAACAACAACGTAACGGCAGTCATAAAAGTCACAAGACGCTGTCGCCATGTAGACTTTGGCTGCCTACTTTCTGGTGTGTGGTTTCCTGATATTTTACTTTCTAATTTTTGGCTCTCTGAGTCGCGACTGTCTATAAGTCGACTGCGTGAACGCGACGAAAGCAAGCGAGAAAAAACGGAACGTAGCGACATAAGGTTTGTTTTGATAAATAAAGGCTTTGACCATAGCAAAGTTTATAACACGCTGACAATATAATTTGAGTGAATTTGTCGTTGAATGTCGGTGAGCCTTGAGATAAAGTGAAGCTAATTTGTATTAGCAAATTTATTATTTATCCATTAATTAATAATAAACCAGCTATTTTATTTATTACTTTTATCCCCATCTAGGCTCTACTTGTTTTTTATTGAGTATTGTTCGTTTTTTATCGAATATAACTCCAATTTTTATTAACTAAAGAGGTTAAATCACACCATCATGTCTGACGACACTCCCAGCCCGAGTAGTTGGTCGATGCGCGGCTTAAAACGCTGGCTATCGACCGCCCCCGAAACCCGTGATGAATTGATTCGTCTGGTACAAGACTCGCGCCAGTTTTTAGAGCCTGATACGGTCGATATGTTAGAAGGCGTGCTAGATTTGCCTGCGACACAAGTTCGCGAAATCATGACACCGCGACCACAAGTGGTTGGCCTGCATGAGAGCACCAGTCTTGCCGAAGTGATGGACATCATTCTTGATACCACTCACTCGCGCTACCCCGTTTTTGACAGTCAAGATGATGATGCAGTTATCGGCATCTTATTGGCAAAAGACTTGATTCCGATTCTGGTACATATGGTCCGCAACCAAGAAGACAAAATTGACAGTAAGCGTCTTAGAGATTTGGTGCGCCAACCATTGTACATCAGTGAAACGGCGCGCTCTGATACTTTGCTACGCTCATTGCAGCGCACCCAAGTGCATATGGCGATTGTCGTTGATGAGTTTGGTAACTTTGGTGGTGTCGTCACCATGGAAGATTTGTTAGAAGAGATCGTCGGTGACATCGTCGATGAGCATGATGACTTTGATGAAGACAGCGATATTAATAATATCGTTCCTGATCCAGAAAAGCCAAATACATGGCGCGTCCAAGCGTCTACAGTGATTGAAGACTGTAATGATGAGCTTGGTAGCCGTTTTGACGATACCGATGTCGATACGATGGGTGGTTTGGTCATGCAAGCGCTTGGCTTCGTGGGTGACTTAGAAGGCGAAAGCGTCATGATAGATGACTGGCAAATTACCATTACTGATGTAGAAGGGCGATTTATCCAAAATTTAGAGCTGACTAAAATCAATGACGAGCAACAGATATTGATAGGTAGCCACTAATGTGCCCATATGGTTATAACAAATAAACAATGAATACAGTTCCTGACTATCTCGTTTCTAGCAAATTCAATAAAAAACACGATTAAAAATCGTGTTTTTTGCTTTCCGCCTTTAACTTTTTAGAATGAGGTTTTAGCTACGCAAATTTACCCACTTGTAGATTTTGACTGGTATCATGGGTGGGTTTTATTTGTGGCTCTGCATAAAGCATTATGCAGTCAGGTTTTGTGTGGGTTTTATCTCACAGCTTAGCTGAGAAATTTTAGAAAATATGGTTTTGGATAACTGCTATGCGTCTGTCTACTGTTGATTTGCAAAAACGTCTGAACCCCGATAAGCCTAAAGGCTTACATATGGGGTTGACGGTACTAATAGCTTGGCTGGCAGGGGCAGCTTTTATATTCGCGCTCGCGCCTTATGGTATTTGGCCAGTTGCTTTGGTATCACCTGCTATTTTATATGCGTTATTAGTGCCAGCAATGACAGGTCGCCGCGCCTTTCTAATTGGTCAAGCCTACGGTACGGGGCTGTGGTGTGTTGGTGCGTTTTGGTTGTACACGTCTATTCATGTCTATGGTGATACACCTGCATGGCTTGCGCTGATTATGATTGCGCTTATGGGACTGGGTATGGGCTTGTTCCATGGATTTTTGGCGCTAATATTTAATCGCGTGGTTGGCAAGCAGCCATTATCTTTTGCTGCCCTTTGGATACTTCAAGAGTGGATGAAAACTTGGCTATTTACAGGTTTTCCATGGCTGTTTGTCGGTTATGCATTTACTGAACAGTACTGGCTGTCCTCGCTAGCACCTGTGGCTGGCGTCTTTGCGGTTTCCTTTGTAGCGGTACTATTAGCTGCCAGTGTCGTTGAGCTACTACGTCGCCGCGCTGGTTATATGATTCCATCGATAGCATTGTTAATCGTTAGTAGCGCACTATGGTTGATCAATCCGCAGTGGACCAAACCAAAAGGTACCCCTGATTTATCAGTGTCTTTGATTCAAGGTAACATCCCACAAGACCTAAAATGGCTCACCGAATATCAGATAGAAACCCTAAAAATCTATGCAACATTGACTCGTGACGAATGGGGGCGTGACATTGTGCTGTGGCCTGAGTCTTCGATACCTATGTTTCAGACAGAAGCCGTTGGTTTTATCAGTGAAATGGTAGAGATGGCCAAAGAGACTGACACAACATGGGTGACAGGTATTCCTTATAAGGACGAAGCAGCATTTGATGCCAGTACAGATAAATACCCACCATTTTATAATAGTGTGGTCGCGCTAGGAGCAGAGGCGGAGGGTTTGTATAAAAAGCAGCGCCTAGTCCCATTTGGTGAATATATCCCATTTGAAGGCGTGCTTGATATTTTGCCTAATCTAGCAGGTAGCCAAGATATTATGAGCTATAGTCGCGGTAGTGATCAGCAGTCACCGCTACGTGTGCGAGGGCATAATTTAGGTGCAGCTATTTGTTACGAAGTGGCGTATCCAGATACCACGCGCAAAAATGCGATTGGCACAGACTTCTTATTAACCATCTCAAATGATGCTTGGTTTGGTACGTCAGCAGGCCCACTACAGCATCTACAGATGGTACAGATGCGTGCGTTAGAAAATGGCCGCTGGTTTATGCGTGCGACCAATACAGGGGTGACGGCTATTATCGACCATAAAGGTCGTATCGTAGAGCGCGCACCGCAGTTTGAGCGTACTGTCTTGCGCGGTGATATTCAGGCACGAGTTGGCAACACGCCATTCATGCGCTTTGGTCAGTATCCTATTTTGTTTATCATGGCACTGTTGCTGATACTTAGCTATTTGGGTAAAAGGCCAAAAACTCCAGTACGTTTGGTTAAGTAATATTGTGATGTGAGAGGTATGGGTATCGAGTGATGGGCAGCTTATTAAGCAGTTGGCTGTCACAAGTGCCAAAAACGAATGTTAGAATTGTGAATAATAAACCCTTTAAATACTTAAGGGTTTTCACAAATCAGTATAAATTGCGATATAATAGGTCAATATTTCAAATATTTTGTGCAAGGTGGATAAGGTATGTCAGAAGGTATCGTCAATAACAATCCAAAAAAAGAGCTGTTATTCGCTTTAGGTGGCATTGCCATGTTCTTAGGTATTGTCTTACTTATTGGTATTTCTGCATTTTTGCGTCCAGCAGGCGAGCATATCACTGCTGAGACAACTGAAGCGTCAGCTGCGGCAGATGAGGCAGAAGCCACTGCTACTGAAGAAGCGGCTCCAGCCGATGCAGCAGCTGCAACAACAGAAGAACCGTCAGATGCTGCAGCACCTGATACTGCAGCAGATGCAACCGTGACACCAGCGACAGATGCAGATAGTGCAGTTGTTACTGCAGAAGCCGGTACAGCAACGGCTTCTGGCACTGTGAACCAAGCTGCTGTTGCCGATGCTGATTTGACAGCTGAGCAAGCGGACGGTGACTTAGAGGCTGGCGATACTGGCGAAGCTACTGAAGAGACCGCAGCACAGTAATCTATAGTATGAATATGTCACTGATTCAGAGTAGTACTACTCAATGATGAAATGAGCTGTATTATGAAGCCTATATCAACAGTGCTGTAAGTATAATATTACTGGCCTGTATGGTCAGAAAAAAGGCCCGTTCTCAACCACTGAGAGCGGGTTCTTTTTTATGAGTATTTGTGTAATTTTTAACCAACTTTTTCTTTACTTGCCCATAACCAAGTGAAACAATGTTCCGCCTATATGACCGTCCACCTGAACAATCAGGACTTTGGTCATTACAAATATGATCTTTAAAGGAATAAAGTTATGGGCACAGAAACAAAATCGGGGGCTAGTGCAGCAGAGCTAGAAGCACTAGACAATGGCTTTATGGGACATCCTGCGCCCTTACGCTCATTGTTTTTTACCGAAATGTGGGAGCGATTCTCCTATTATAGTATTCGTCCACTATTAGTTTTATTTATGGTGGCAACAGTGAGCAGTGGCGGTTTTGGCTTCAGTGAAGTCACCGCTTCTGCTATTTATGGTATTTTTGCGGGTTCGTTATACTTAGCAGCAGTACCAGGTGGTTGGCTAGCAGATAACTGGCTAGGTCAAGAGCGTGCATTGTGGTGGGGTAGTATCATTATTGCCCTTGGTCATTTGTGTATCGCGCTTTCAGCGATGTTTGGTATGACGCTGTTTTTTGTTGGTTTAATCTGTATTGTCTTAGGTTCAGGGTTGTTTAAGACCTGTATCTCAGTGATGGTTGGTGCTTTGTACCCCAAAGGTGACTCTCGCCGTGATGGCGGTTTTACCTTGTTCTATATGGGTATCAACATCGGTGCGTTACTAGCAGCACTTATCGTTGGCGTATTCAAAGAAAAAGGCATGTGGCATGTCGGCTTTGGCGTTGGTGGTTTGGGTATGCTGGTCTCATTATTGATCTATCGTTTTGTCGCACAAAAGAACTTAACGCGTTATGCACGCGCCAAAGGTATCTCTGCTGAGTGGGAAAAGTCCAATGACCATTACAAAAATATCGGTCGCTGGGTTGGTGGTTTCGTCGCGGTGCTAGTAGCTGCGGTGCTATTAGTGTCTACTGGCATGATATCGTTCAATCCTGAGATGGTTGCAGAGTATATGACGTATATTATTGCTGCAGTGGTCATCTTGTATTTTGCTATTATGTTTATCTCACCGCGATTGGATAAGACTGACAAACTACGCTTGTTGATTTGCTTTGTCTTAATTATTGGTTCGACGCTGTTTTGGTCAAGTTTTGAGCAGCAGCCAACGTCTTTTAACTTATTTGCCGATCGTTATACCGATCTAAATGTTTTAGGATTTGAGATACCAAGTATTTGGTTCCAGTCATTGAACCCGCTATTTATTCTAATGTTGGCACCTATCGTTAGTATTATTTGGGTCAAGCTTGGCAACCGAGGTCTTGAGCCTAGCAGTATGGCTAAGTTTGCACTCGGAATGCTACTTGCAGCTGCAGGTTTTGCTTTGATGATTTTTGCTTCAAAAAGTATTTTAGCGCCTGGTGCTGGCTTGGCATCGCCACTATGGTTGGTTGGTAGTTTATTATTATTGACGCTAGGTGAGCTAGCATTGAGCCCAGTTGGTTTGTCTGCCATGACAAAGCTGGCACCAGAGGGTATGCAAGGGCAAATGATGGGGCTGTTCTTTGCCTCTATTGCTATGGGTAACTTGGTTGCAGCCTTCTTTGGTGGTCATGTCTCTGCTGATAAGATTGAAGGATTACCAGGCCTATTTACCACCATGACCATCTTCTTGGTAGTTACCGCTGTAATATTATTGATACTAGCAAAACCTATCAATAAAATGCTCAAAGAAAGTGAGCGTGAGAAACAACTGGCCAAGCAATAAGATAGTCTGATGTACATTTGTGAATAACAACAGCACAAATGAGGCATGACGAGACGTGTTACCATGACTGGTAGCACGTTTTATTGTTTTAGTTAGTGATATATTTGGCACAAGCTATTGAAAGCTTACTATCCGCCCAAACATCTAATCATGGCTCAGGACAAGTATCAGTACAGCGTTTTATAAGCTTGTATTTATCTCAGTTTTATCTTCTTAATCAGCAGAAGCAGTTATCAAAGCAAGCATAGTTAAATGAAAAGCTTGCTTGAATAATCGCTATCGATAACAAATGTCTTATTAATACTAAAGCAGTATCAATAACTCAAACAAGACAACTATTAGAACAAGACGATTGTAAATAATCGCGTCATCATCATATTTCATAACATCTATAAGGACACATTTAATGAATAAACAAGCCATTCACGAACGTATTGCTAATTTACGTAGCACCTTAGCAGCGCAAGACCTCACCGCAATCATCGTACCCTCTGCTGATCCACATTTATCTGAATACCTACCAGAGTACTGGCAAGCACGCTTATGGCTGTCAGGGTTTACCGGTTCTGTCGGTACGCTTGTTGTGACTGCTGACTTTGCAGGTTTATGGACGGATAGCCGTTATTGGGTACATGCTGCTGATCAGTTAGAAGGTACAGGTATTACTTTAGAAAAGCTTGCGCCAGGTCAGCCAAATCATATCGATTGGTTAGCCGATCACTTGCAAGAAGGCGATAGCGTAGCCGTAGATGGCAATGTGCTGTCTATCGCTGAACAAGATCGCCTGTTAAATGCTTTTGATGCCAATGACATTACTTTGATCACAGAGCGTGATGTATTGACAGAGATTTGGGCAGATCGCCCAGCACTACCGGCGGCTAAGTTATATGCCCATGATGAGCAATTCCTTGCTCAGTCTACTACCTCGAAACTTGCTGCAGTACGCGAAGGTATGGCAGAGGCAGGTGCGACCCATCATTTACTTTCAAGTCTAGACGATATCGCTTGGTTGACGAACTTGCGCGGTGCTGATGTTGATTATAATCCTGTGTTTTTATCACATATGTTGATTGACGCAGACAAAGCAACGTTATTTGTTGATACCGATAAAGTAAATGAAGATATTGCCCAAAGTCTAAAAGACAGTGGTATCACATTGGCTAACTATTCTGCTGTACAAGATGCATTGAGTGCATTAACGCCAGACGATTTATTGCTGTTAGATCCAAGCAAAGTCGCAGTAGGTACACTCTCAAAAATGGCGGATGATGTCGGCTTTATCGAGCAAATGGCGCCTAGTACATTGCTCAAATCTGTGAAGTCAGATGCAGATATTGATCATGTGCGTGAAGCGATGCGTCAAGATGGGGCTGCTTTGGCTGAGTTTTTTGCTACATTTGAACAGCGTCTAGCAGACGGCGAGCGTTTAAGTGAGCTAGATGTGGATAGCATGCTAATAGATGTACGTAGTCAACAGCCACATTATGTCTCACCAAGTTTCCCGACTATCGCAGGCTTTAATGAAAACGGTGCATTGCCACATTACCGCGCTACGCCAGAAAACTTTAGCTATCTTGATGTGGCTGAGGGCGAAGGGGGATTACTACTGATTGACTCAGGCGCCCAATATCAAAACGGTACGACAGATATCACTCGCGTAGTTGGTATCGGGCAAGTAAGCTCTGAGCATAAACGCGATTTTACTACTGTCTTGAAAGCCCATATTGCCTTGGCGAAAGCGCATTTCCCTGATGGTATCGCCTCACCGTTAATTGATGCTATTTGCCGTGCGCCGTTGTGGCAAGCACAGATGGATTATGGTCATGGTACGGGTCACGGCGTTGGCTATTTCTTAAACGTACACGAAGGTCCACAAGTTATCGCCTATAGCGCTAGCACACCAAAAGAGCGCGCGATGAAAGTCGGTATGATTTCTAGTAATGAGCCAGGTCTATACCGCGAAGGCAAATGGGGTATCCGTATCGAGAACTTGGTAGTGAATACGCCAGTTGCTAAGCCCACTGAAACAGAGTTTGGTGACTTCTTAAACTTTGAGACCATCACTTATTGCCCAATCGATACGCGCCTGATTGAGCCGTCGTTGTTGGATCAAACAGAGATAGATTGGCTAAATGACTATCATAGCCAAGTTTTAGCAGAGCTAAAAGATCGTGTTGAAGGCGCAGCGCTTGAATGGCTGACTGAACGTACCAAAGCCATTTAATACTAAGCTCAAAATATTAAATAAAAGCATTAAAAAGCCCCGTAAGTTATTTACGGGGCTTTTTATTGTTTGTTGTCTAATATTTACTACTGAGCGGTTATTTCTAACGGTAAGTCTAATATTGAAAAATATACACTGTTGTTAGTGAATACTTTCCTTAGCAGCTTCGTTGTCAGCAGTTGAGTCACTCTGTTCGCTAAAGTGTTGGGTGACCTCGGCACGTAGCCAAGACTTTAGATTTTCAGACATTAGCATCATTTGCTCACTTAAATAGTCATCAATCTGTGTTTCCAGCTCACGGATTAACTGTTGATGTGTCGCATCTAGCTTCGCGTCTTTTAATGCCAAGTTAATCGCTGCACTGGCTTTGTTATTGATATCTTTAATGTGATTATCACTAAGCGCCTGTGTTTGTTCACTAATAGTTTTATTGTCAGTATTTTTATTATCGCTAGCGTTGTCCTTAGTATTGGTTGTTTCTGATGCTAACTTTTCAGTCTTTGCACTAGATGCGTCAGCAACAGCGCTATCTGTGTTTGATTTTTCTACATCATTAGCAGGCAGCTCTTTATCGTTGTCTTTCTCTAACGCTGCCTGCTCATTTTTTTCTTGTTCTTCTTGAGCTTTTTCTGCTTTACGTGTGGCTTCTTCTGCCTCTTTTTTCTTTTGCTCTTCTGCTAGTTTTTGTTTTGCAGCGGCTTCTTCTTGTTCTTGTTTATCCGTGATCGCTTTAGCAATGGCTTGCTCTGCATTGTAGTTATCATATAGTTCGTCTACATGAGTATCTAAATCATGGGTGTTAAAAGTAAAGTCTTCAAATGAGGTGTCAGATTGCAGCAGAGTAGTGATGTCTTTTAGTTCTTGGGTAATAGCTGCACGTACTGGCTCAGGTGCACACGTCCAGCGTTGATAAAACTGATGGGAAAATGAGTAGCTTGACATGGTATCTTCCATAAATGTTCCAAAAATTACCCCTTATCATACGCAAGTACGATAAGGGGCTGCAAGTGGACAAACGTAGCAAATCTGACACCAACGTTACAACGCATTCATTACTATGCGCTGAGATGTAGATAGATGGCTATTGATTGACAGGCCAGCGAGCGAACACCAAGGAGCCATTGGTACCACCAAAGCCAAAGCTGTTAGACACTGCATACTGCAGGTTATCGACTTTGCGTGATTTATTAGCCACATAATCGAGGTTACAGTTGTCTTCGACATCGTCTAGATTAATCGTCGGTGGCACATGCTGGTTCTGTAGAGCGAGTACTGTGAAGATGGCTTCAACCCCGCCAGCGGCACCAAGTAAATGCCCTGTCATTGATTTAGTTGAGCTGACTAAGATGCTGTCTTTTACAGGTGAGAACACAGTTTCGATAGCAATAGACTCAGCCACGTCACCAGCAGGGGTGCTAGTGCCATGCGCATTGACATAACCTACGCTTGATGATTCGATGCCAGCATCGTTTAGTGCATTTTTCATCGCTTTTGCTGCACCGCTACCGTCTTCTGGTGGCGCGGTAATATGACTGGCATCATCGCTCATACCAAAACCGACCAGCTCTGCTAATATCGTTGCACCACGTGCTTTGGCATGGGCAAGACTTTCCAATACCACCACGCCAGCACCGTCACCAAGGACAAACCCATCACGACCTTTATCAAATGGACGTGACGCTTTGGTTGGTTCATCGTTGCGAGTAGAGAGTGCGTGCATCGCACTAAAGCCAGCTATACCAAGTGGGCTAGAGCCTTTTTCGCTACCACCAGCCAACATAACATCGGCATCACCATAAGCAATCAAACGAGCGGCAAGACCCATGGCATGAGTTGCCGTGGTACAAGCGGTTGATGTCGCAAGGTTTGGACCTTTTAACTTATGCTTAATCGCTACCAGTCCAGCTGCCATATTAACGATAGAGCCTGGGATAATAAAAGGTGAGACTTTGCTTGCACCTTTTTCGTGTAAGGTATCACGGCTGTTTTCAATCGTTTGGATACCGCCAATACCTGAACCTAAAATAATCCCGAAGCGATCTTGGTCAACGCCTTGCACAGGTGTGTCAGCAGGACTAACTTCATCGATGAAACCAGCGTGCTTTAGTGCCATGGCAGAAGCGGCAACCCCATAATGCATAAACTCATCATAGCGACGCGCATCTTTGGCATTCATATATTGCTTGGCATCGAAGTCTTTGATTACGCCTGCGATTTGTGCACGATAGCCTGTGGCGTCGAAATGCGTAATTGGTGAGATACCACTCTCGCCATTGAGCAATTTGGCCCATGAACTATCGACGTCTAAACCGAGCGGCGTAATAGCGCCCATGCCAGTAACTACAACGCGAGTATCATCAGAGCGCTCATAGTGAGGTGGTTTTTGACGCGATTTGTGTACAGGTGCTGCAGTCATATTGTTTTTGTCATCAGTGGTGGCTTGGTCGACAGGTGAACTACTATTCTGGCTCATGCGATATATCCTATACTTACAGGTCCTAAGAGAATGGCGTTTCAAAAGTCATTATAAAACACATAGGTGCACGTATGTAAACTAAAATTTAACTGGTCAGGCGAAACATACTTGGCCCAATACCACACCTTTATTTGCCCCTGTGACAGCGGGTAAGTTGCCAGTTTCACCCATTAGTGTTTGTCTGGCTAACCATGCAAAGGCAACAGCTTCTACCCACGTTGGCGTAAGCCCTAAATGTTCAGTGGTTTGTACGGTGTAATGAGGTAGGTGTGCTTGCAGACGTTTCATTAGATAGTCATTCAATGCGCCGCCACCGCAAACATAGACCGAGCTGTTTTTGGAATCACTGATAAACATATTGATTTGCGTACTGGCACTGATAGCTGTTAACTCCGTCAAGGTTGCTTGCACATCGGCTGCTGAATAACTGATGTTAGCATTGGCTTGCTCAAAACCCTGTAGCTCATCTTGCAACCAAGTTAAGTTAAAGTCTTCACGGCCTGTACTTTTTGGGTGAGACTGAGCAAAAAACGGATGTGCCAAGAGTTGCTGTAATAATGGTTCAATGATGGTTCCAGACTGCGCCCAAGCGCCACCTGCGTCATAGTCATTGTCAGTATGCCAAGACGTCCACGCGTCCAACAATAAATTGGCAGGTCCAGTATCGTAGCCAACAACTTTATCTTTTTCATTAGCTGGCAAGACCGTTATATTAGCAATACCGCCTAAATTTAATAGCACACGCGTGTTGTCAGGGTTGGCAAACAATGCCTGATGAAACGCAGGTACTAAAGGCGCACCTTGACCGCCAACTGCCATGTCACGACGACGGAAATCACTGATCACGCTGATGCCTGTACGCTCAGCGATGATATTAGCATCGACCAATTGTAAACTAAAGCCCATCTGCGGACGATGGCGTACGGTCTGTCCATGACAACCAATCGCCAGTACTGACTCAGGATCGGTATCTGATTGCTGCAATAAAGTATTGACCACTTCGCTCGCGAATTCAGCGTACGCACGGCTTGCCCAGCCGAACCAATCTAATTCACTGTTTGGTTCGTCAGCCTCTGGTACGAGTTGATTCACACCATTCGGTTGGCATAATGCTAATAATACTTCACGCAGACGTGGTGGAAAGTCTTGGCTATAGGTTGCAAGCAGTCGCATCGGCGGTTGGGTGTTATCTCTGTTGCTTATCTCAGGATTAAACTGACAAAGGGCCGCATCCATACCATCTAAACTGGTGCCAGACATCATGCCGATATATAGACCATCATCGAAGCTTTCAAACACCGTTTGCTCAAGTGCATCGGTCAGAGTGGCATAGTTCGAATTAACAGAGGTCAAATCATCAATATCATCTGAGGAGTTATCCAAACCATTATTCATAAGCAAGTCTGCAAGGGCATTATGGTCAGTATCAGCAATCGATGCGGGGTTGGTCATGGCAATTTACCTCAAAAAACGCTAGTATATCCGTCAAATTCTAGCATTTTTCTGACCTTTTGAGGTTCTAAACTTCCTAAGGTGTTGAGCCAGTAACCGTCATTCATAAAAATCCCAATTAAAGTGATATATAGAGAGCATCATGACCAATCAAACTTACACCCTAGAAGAACAACTGGCCCTGATTCAACGCGGGACACAAGAAATTCTGTCTGAAGAGGATTTAGTGGCAAAGCTTAAGCTAAATCGCCCATTACGCATCAAGGCAGGCTTTGATCCTACTGCACCTGATCTGCATTTGGGTCATACAGTACTAATCAATAAGCTTAAGCATTTTCAAGATTTGGGTCATGAGATTTATTTTCTAATCGGTGACTATACTGCCAAGATTGGTGATCCTTCTGGTAAAAATAGCACGCGTCCTCCGCTGACCGATGAACAAATCAAAGTCAATGCGCAAACGTATGCTGAGCAAGTATTTAAGATTTTAGACAAAGAAAAAACGCGCATTGTGTTCAACTCTGAATGGTTCAAAGATATGTCAGCAGGCGACATGATTCAATTGTCTAGCCAGTTAACCGTATCGCGTATGCTTGAGCGTGATGACTTCTCTAAGCGTTATGCAGCACAAACGCCGATTGCCATACATGAGTTTTTGTACCCGTTGGTGCAAGGCTATGATTCTATCGCCCTAAAAGCGGATGTTGAGCTGGGTGGTACCGATCAAACTTTCAATATTCTGATGGGTCGCACGCTACAAGGCCGCTACGGTCAAGAGCCGCAAGTATGCATCACGGTACCAATCTTAGAAGGGTTGGATGGTGTCAACAAAATGTCTAAATCATTGGGCAACTATGTTGGTATTTATGATGCACCAGGTACGATGTACCAAAAACTGTTATCAATGCCGGATACTTTGATTCGCCGTTATTTTGAGTTTTTAAGCTTTAAGCCAATGGAAGAAATCGAAGGCTTGATGAATGAAATGGAAGGCGGTCGCAATCCACAAGAAATCAAACGTATCTTAGCCGAAGAATTGATCGAGCGTTTCCATGATGCTGACGCTGCTGCCAATGCGCATAAATCGGCTGGTAACGTTTTAGCAGATGGCGAGCTACCAGTTGACTTGCCGGAAGTGACGCTAGATTTGGAAGGTCAGGACGCACTGTTTATCACTCAAGTATTGAACCAAGCTAAGCTAGCTAAAAACAACTCAGCAGCCAAAGACATGGTAAAACGTGGCGCGGTTAAAGTAGATGGTGAAGTGGTTGATGGTGGCTTTAGTCTCACCTCAGGTCAAACGGTCGTAATTCAAGCTGGCAAAAAGGCTTACGCAAAAGTGACGGTTGCTTAAATAATCTACAAAAATGATTAAAAGCGAGGTCGGCAGTAATTGTCGACCTTTTTTATGAAGCGACAATTACCAGCCATTTTTTAATAGTAGGAGTTTGCTATGACAAAAACCATCTCTCAAGGCATCTACCGCCACTATAAAGGCAGCCTTTATCAAGTATTACATACGGCACAGCATTCAGAGACTGAAGAATCGCTAGTGGTATATCGCTGCTTATATGGTGAGTATGGCGTATGGGCACGTCCACTTGCGATGTTTACTGAAACGGTTACGGTAGATGGTAAGCAAGTGCCACGGTTTGAATTGATCAAAGACTTAAACGATTAGTTTCAGTTTTCTGCGAACACATCTCACAGCTCGTTCAACAAAAAAGCGACTTTTACAGTCGCTTTTTTTATGTCTGCCCGACCTAGTTTCTTAAAGTTCAATTACGCAAAAACCGCTTTAAAATATTGTAAAAACTAACTGGCGCATCCATTGGTACGGCATGGCCTGATGTTGGCAAAGTAACGCTATGAGCATTGGGTAGCAGAGTGGTCAAACGCTGTTGCCATTCTGCACTATATAATTGTGAGCGCGCACCAATCAGTAAGGTAGTCGGAATACTGACTCTTGGCAAAACGTCGCGGTAATCGTAGGGCAATGCAACATAAGCCGATAAGCAGCGCAGTTTATGCTGCCAAGTCGCGTGTTCCATCAATGAGATTTTGTGTGGTGCCCGATGACTGAGGGCTTTTACCAATAATTGCGAAGGTTTGCTACTGACAGACAGCAGAGAAAAAGAGCGCTCCATATCTAATAAGTTTACTTTTAGTCGATAGGGCAAGTGACGGAAGTCAACCACTTGCTCCGCTTGTAGATAAGGAGCGGTGTCGGTAATTAACTGGGTAAATTGCGCAAACAACTCGGTTTGTCGTGTACCAAATACGCCGCCACCTTGCCAGTCTGGTTGGTTATGAATAATTGGGGCTTGGTCAATATTCAGATAACGACTCACGCGCTGAGTGCCAAAGCGCTGAAAATACGCCCACATGACCAATGCCCCCATCGATATCGCAGCAACAGGAAAGGCCTCAAAGCCGGTTTCTTCGCTCACGTACTCAAATACTTCTTGAGTATCTTGTGCATATTGTTCAATAAAATCAAACGTTGGCAAAGTCAGATCACTGGCCAAACCAAAACCCCTAAAATGCGGCAAGTAAAAGCAGTAGTGTTGAATCAGGGGTAAAATAAATGGCATAAATTGTCTCGCATCCATACCAAAAGCGTGCAGCAATAGGACAGGTTTACCTTTGCCAATGACAGATACGGGCATTGCCGTTCCGTCAGCAGTATCTATATGTATCGTCTTTAATTGATAAGGGGTAGGAAGGGGTAGGAGGTTTTTTTTCATAGAGTAATATCACTTTGATTTATTAAACTGTCTCTATTAACCTAAATAGAGGCGTTTTGCTGCAAACATGTCACTACAAAGTAGTTATACCGTCAATAAAAGACTGCTATATTAAAGCAATTATCTGACCATAACATAGAGTTTGGCTTATGCTGAAAGCTGTTAGTAAGCATATACCAATGCTATTTAATGACTGAAATGATTGTTGAGGATAAAATCCATGAGCAGATCAACATTCCCATTACTCGATAGTAGCTTATATCCACAAGTTTGGCAGCAGCAGACATTTGCCAGTCCGCAAGCGCTTTTGCTGTCGATGCTATCTGCTATTTTAGATGCAAATATCACAATTGATGCCAGTGCTTTTACTAAGCAGTTATTGGCAGATGATGTTTATCAAGAATGGATTAATACCACAGTATTCGGACGTTATCTGCATCGTAACTTCACGGCATTTTATCAGCAGACAGAGGATGGCTTTAATACCGATATGCCTGCCATATTTCGTCAAGAGCTGGCACGACATGCTCAATATTTACCGCTTAAGCAGGTATTGTTTTCTGCAGGAGATATGCACAAAAGTGTAAGGCAGTCGAAAACATTGACCACTACTGTAAATCCAGCGACTGCACTCATAAATGCTCAGAAAATGTCACAGAAATTAGATGTGAATAATTTAAAGTTCATCATTAATCAGATAACCATCACTGGTAAGCAAGTATTGGGGTTTGCCATACGACATAATAAACGCACTAGCGAACGCCTGCGTAACGAAGTACTAATTTTGGATTTTCAGGATTTGCGTCTGGTTAATGAGCAGGCTATTGAAGACATAAAAAAAAGCAATATAGACAATCCTATATTGCTTCGGTCTTATGAACTACGCTAACAAGGTCGGTGTTGATAAGTGATGTATCGATAATTAACGCCAGTATGATTACCAACACAGCAAATAGTATTAACCTTGCTTGGTAATCGTCAATCCATTATAGGTCTGAGCAACTGGCATCACTTCTAGGCGGTTAACGTTAATATGAGCAGGCGATTCGATTAGCCATAATAAAATATCGCCGATATCTTCACCTGTCATGGTTTTAAAACCGTCATAAACCTTGGACGCTTTGTCATCGTCACCATGATAGCGCACGTTTGAAAACTCAGTGCCAGCCACGTTGCCAGGTTCAAGATTGGTCACACGCACTTGGGTGCCAATAAGATCCGCTCGCAAGTTTAAGCTAAACTGTTTTACAAACGCTTTAGTGGCGCCGTAAACGTTACCACCAAAATAAGGCCAGCTACCAGCAATCGAACCGACGTTGATGATATAACCGCTATCGCGATCGACCATCGCTGGCAAGACGGCATGAGTCAGCGCCATCAAACCTTTAATATTGGTATCAGTCATGCGCATCCAGTCATCAAGACTGGCTTTATGGGCAGGCTCTGTACCAAGTGCCAGTCCAGCATTGTTTACCAAGACATCTATTTGATTAAAATCATCAGGTAAGTCTGCGATTATTTGTGGGATAGAAGCCGTATCACTCACATCCATAACCACGGGTAAAAAAGCCTCACCTAGAGTCTCTGCCAACGCATTCAGTTTATCAAGGCGTCGGGCGCAACCAATCACGCGATGACCATTAGCAACCAAACGCTCTGCCAACGCTTTACCAAAACCCGCGCTTGCTCCTGTAATCAATACGTTCATTATCTGTCCTTATTGTTGATGCTGTTTGCTGTTGCCATAACTTTGATGACGGCTTTATTTACCCTAATGCGATTTATCTGTTAGATAACTGCTTACCAAAAATCTTATCACCAGCATCACCCAGACCTGGGATGATATAACCATGCTCATCTAAATGGCTGTCTAATGCAGCGGTATAGATAGTCACGTCTGGATGTGCTTCATTTACCAAACGTACGCCTTCAGGTGCAGCTACTAATACCAATGCTTTAATGTTAGTACAGCCATTTTTCTTTAGCATCTCGATGGTCGCAACCATTGAGCCGCCTGTGGCTAGCATTGGATCAATGATCAGCGCAGGACGTTTGTCCATGTGGCTAACGAATTTTTCAAAGAACGGGACTGGCTGCAATGTTTCTTCGTCACGCTGTAGACCGACCACAGAGATTTTAGCAGTAGGGATCAAATCGAGCACCCCATCAAGCATGCCAATACCTGCACGTAGAATCGGTACGATAGTTGCCGTTTTACCGATGATTTGCTCGCCAGTGATTTCGCCACACCAGCCCTGCATTGGGAAGGTTTCAATTTCAAAGTCACGGCTTGCTTCATAAGCCATCAAGCGCGCAAGCTCTTTGGTCAATGTACGAAATTTATAAGTACTACAGTCTTTTTCGCGCATAAGGCTGAGTTTATGACGGACTAGTGGATGATCGATTACCGTAATTTTTAAATCGCTGTTTAAGTCACTCATAAGTACTCTCTTGGTTTCTTGTCTGATGCTTGCGCAGTTACTGCGGTTGCTATTAGTATAAAAGATACAAACACTTACCACACTTTAACCATGTTTTTAGCACACAAATAGTAAAGTTAAAGCTTTAATAACCAAGCTAACCAACTACTCTAGGACAGTGCTCATTTAGTGCAATAACAATATCTACGTTCACAGTTGCCATCAAAGCCTAAGCAATTCAGGCTAAGTAAGGTGATATCGCGCCATTTAAGTCAACTGATTAAACCGTCTAAGTTTGACTAGATAACGTGATTATAAATGAGGTAGTGTTTAGACTTGCTATGATACCAAAAAAACCGCTTTTCTGATGAAGAATATCATGACTATAAAAACACCTAGTACCCAAAAATCCATCGATAATAACTCGACAATGTCTGAAGATAGAGCCACAGAGCTTGAAACCCATCCTTTTGAGCCTGTCTTACCGCCCAATGCAACGGTCATGATGATGGGCACTTTTCCACCGACTGCGGATAAATGGGCAATGAGCTTTCATTATCCCAATTTTTATAATGATATGTGGCGGATATATGGCCGAGTCTTTTTTGATGATGCTGACTACTTTAGAGTAGGCGATGAGAAGCGATTTGACCCTGAGCGTATTCGCGCCTTTATGTTTGAACGTGGCATAGCTTCTTGTCCGACAGTAAAGCAAGCCATTCGTGAAACGGGTAATGCTTCGGATAAAAATCTAACGGTAGTCACACCTGTTAATCTAAATGTTATCTTGCCACAAGTGCCAAAGGTAAAGACACTGTTCACAACAGGAGGTAAGGCGACAGAAGTACTGCTTGGATTATTAGATGAGCCAATTGCAAAATCAAAGCATCCAAAAACCAATCAAAGTATGCATTACCCTTATAAATGGCAGAATGCGGATAACAAAAAAATGGATGTTAATGATTTGACTTTATATAGACTGCCTTCGACCTCACGTGCTTATCCGCTATCATTGGATAAGAAAGTCGCTGCGTATAAAGCGTTCTTTGAAAAAATAGGTAAGTTATAAGATATAAGCGTAAAAGATTATTGGAATAGAAAGAAGGGTTAGAAGATAATGAAAGGTGTTTATCTAGTAAAGCTGAACGTTTTTGATATCAGGAAATATGGCAAAAAGCATATCTATAATTAGCCTCTAAACCTATTAAAATTAATTAAACCATAACCCATTGAAAAAACTAGCAATTTATTCACCTTTTAAAATAAACCTAAAAACATTAATAAAACA
>NZ_JBQSVK010000017.1:0-62076 GCF_052376195.1 Psychrobacter sp. AOP7-B1-25 | reverse complement strand
CTTATAATTTAGATTAAGGCAATACACGAAAAAAATTATAAAATTCATAGCCTATATTTAATTTAAATCTAGTAGATCCCAATAGGATAAAGACTTTCAAACCTCCCCTCTTAGTAATAACGCATAAAATATTTATTAATTAAAATACCACCTTCTAGTTATTGGTAAGTTATTCATTGTTAATTTTAATAATAATGAAGTGTTTTTATATAAATTACTTACTTAAATAGAAATCAAGACCTTGTAATTTTATAAATTTTGTTTTAAAGTTTTTGAAATTATAAATTTTAAGTCTGTCTCGATAGAGCATTTAACGTTGAATAATATTGGTTTAAGGAATATTATACTAGATTTTTTTAACACTAAATTTTACATTATACTTAAGAAATATTTTTTTAGAGCAGGAACTTAAGGGTTACTGCTCCGTTATTTTTCAGCAGCATATCGTCGCTAATGCCTAATTAATTCTAATAAGTACTTAGAAGCCAGCTAGCTATTAAATCTATTTAAAGTGGAGCAATAAAAATGAGTATTAACACGACAGCGCATTTCGTGATGCAGTCAAAAGGTGGTACAGGTAAATCTTTGTGCAGTATGCTTTTAGCTCAATATTTAAATGAGAAAAATAACACTTTAAAAATAATAAGCACAGGGCCATTCCATTACACTCTAGACAAATATAAGGCTCTAGATGTAGAAAAAATTAAATCTTTAAATAAAGAGGGAAAATTAAATCAAGCAGCATTAGATAAATTGATTAATAAATTCTTATCTAATAAAAAATCCATGCTCGTTGATACAAGTAGTGTGGACTTTTACCCATTAGTAATTACATTGCAGAAAATGAAATACCTCATCTATTTTCAAGCAACAACAAAAATCTTATTATCCATTGCCCAGTAAATTATGGAACAAATAGAGTTGAAACCTTTAGATGCTTGATGGATATTATTAATAATTATAAAAACACACCAATAATAGTTTGGGAGAATGAATTTTTTGGCGTAAATGAAAATAACTTCATTGACAGTACTCTCTTCAATCAAACAAAGAACATTATCGGTGTCATTAAAATACGGAAAATGAGTATAAATAATGAAAATTGTAATTTTTCAAAAATGTTAAAAGATCATTTAACATTTAAAGAGATTAGCGAATCTGAAGATAATAATAATTACGGATTTATGCAAAAAAAACGTTTAGTGCGCTTCAAAAATGAGATTTGGAGGCAATTAGATAGAGTAGTCCGCCTTAGATAAGACTGGTAAAGCTCATATTATGAAATGACTATATTGATTAAGGGACTGTAGTAGATAAGCACTATGCTAGACTGTTCAAAGCAACTAGATATAGCAATGCCAACCTTGTCTAACTGGCAGAAAAAACCGTATGAAGGTTGCCGTATTCTCTCAGCATGTCGAGTCTCAGCCAGTACTGTAGCGGTTCATTTATAAGTGGTTCTATTATGGCAGTCTGTTTTAAGTGGTCTGTTAATACGTTTGAAGAGTAAAATAGCTGGCTCTGTTGGGGTATACATTGTTATACTTCTTAATAGTCAGCATTGTTTTTCATATGTGGTGGTACATAGTTGGGATAAGCAGGGATCACATTTGCTCTCACGTTTTCAGTAAACTAAAAAAGGCTTAGTAAACACTAAGCCTTTTTGATACGATTCATGCTATTAATGAGTGGTTATCCATCCGTTTTTTAGGGCTATGCTTTGTGTATCTTGACGTAAGCTTTCAATGCCTGCTTCGTTTAGTCCCTTTTCAATCAATAAATCTAGACTTCGTATCAGCATCTCGTAGATAAACTGTTGCTGACGCTTGGCATCGCCATTTACAAATTCAGGGTAATCAATTTGTAATTTAAAATCCATTTTCTTAGTCTTTGGTGAGTATTTTATGACTTCACAATATCGCTCTTGATCTACTTTGTCTTTCATTAAAATTGCTATGCAGCGCCATTTGTCTAAGTCAATATCATAGTCTTTATCGTTGATTTTTACGTTTATTTCATCTTCTACGAAGTTTCTTGCGGTTCTCATCTCATGACCAATATCACCACTATATTCCGAACTCATCCATAATTTCATAGCCACTCCTTTAGGCTCAGGTCATCTTCATTTATATTACTCATATGACTGTTCTTTCAAATCATTCGCTGAGTTGTCAAAAATAGTGAGCATACAGCCTATAGATCGATGCCTGTATAGCGCACCGATCACAGATGAAGTATGTATGATAAGTCCACCATAAAGTACACTCAGAACAATTCATCTATTTCAAACGTTGATACCATTACCCTACAGCCTAGGATTCAAGTCCTCAGTAGGGAACTGAACCATTGAAAGTACCTGATTGGTCCGCCATATCTTTCTTAAAATGAATCCTTCTAGCATTACCGCTTCTACTAGCACGATTAATGACTCCTCTTTCAGAGAAGGTTAACATGAGTAATATGCAACGATTGAAATCAACATTGTTAAATAAAATTAACGGTAAATGGTATCAGCGCGATAAGCTATACACAGGCATTATCTTCTTTGATAAACCTGACCATCAACTTGAAGCTTATGAAGTCAAAAACGGAAAGATTAGTAAACCGTGTGTCTCACCGTGTCAGATAGGGCTATCTTCACCTATTCAAATAGACTCTTCAGGGTTTTGTAATGAAGATGAAGACGAGTATGGTTGTGGAACAATATCGCAATTTTATCAAGGTAATTTATATCAAGGTATGTCATATACCTTTGATGAAGGTATCTGCGATAGAGAGATCTATATCATTGAAAATGGCGAAACAGAAAATCAGATCATGTGGAAGACCCAAACCTATGAACCATTCATGTTTGAGCTTCGATATGAGGATAAGCAGTCAGGTTTCAATTATTCGAACACTAGCAAAGAATATGTAACTTTTGGGTATGGTAAAACTTGTAAAGAAACCAATCAACTTGAGGATATTTCTATCAAGTATATATGGAAGGAAAATACAATAGGTAAATTAACAATCATAGGCAACATTCTTACCTCAAGAAACTACCTTGACTGCCCAATTCCTTTACCGAAAATGTACGAGTTAATCGAGAACTATCGGTATTTTATATTTGATAAGTTTGTATCTCTACGTATAAATGAAGATATGATAGATAAATTATTCTATATATGGGTAGCGAACAATAGCTTTAAATATGTAGAGATAATGCACATCAGTGGTTTGGACGGTCTAAAGGATTTAGATGTTTTTAATTATAAAGAGATTTTTAGTAGTTTAAACGAGCTACGTCTCGAAAAAATTAAGGTGCTACCTCAAAAAATTGAGCAGCTGAAAAAATATAGTAATAACTTTAAATTAGTTATCTATAAATAGGTTTATGAGGGCTAAATTGATATTTTTAATATTAGATGTGTATTATCAAACAGACGTGGTACAAAAGCTGGACAGCGCTAAAGTAGCTGGCATACGTTTTCAAGGTATAGAGACTAATGAGATATTAAGTGAGCATACTGTCAACGTGAACAATGTTGCGCCTTATGAGTCAGGGCAATTTTATAAACGGGAATTGCCTTGCTTACTGGCTTTAATTAATCAGATTGATGAAGCCTTTGATGCGATTATCATAGACGACTATGTATTTTTAGATGGTGTTATCAAAGCAGGATTGGGTAAGTATTTATATGATAATCTTGCTAACAAAAAGCCTATCAACGGTATCGCTAAAAATCATTTTTATGACATTACAGAAGACTATGCTGTTTGGCGAGGGATAAGTAAGCACCCACTATATGTAACTAGTATTGGTATAGAAATCACGAAGGCTAAAGAGATGGTAAGTAGGATGGATGGCGAACATAGAATACCGAAAATGGTTACTTACGTAGATAAACTAGGCCGTGTCATCAATTAGAACACCTATACCTATTGAAATAAATTCCGCTACAGCCATATCCTCACTAGATAACAGCCCTTATTCCCATAACGGACGTTATGGTGAATAACTTTAGATAGAAGGGTGGTCAGACCAAATATAAGAAATTTAACCAATAAAATTAAGTTACGTATCGCGCTTCGGGCTTTTAATGAGAAGTAACTGCTTTCTAACAGATGATACGCTAAATATAATATTCAGCCATGGCCAAACAGTAGATCCGGCCATAGCTGAATAACTCACTAGTAGTTAAATGGCTTTGAGACTATGTGACTTAAAAATTGATTTAGGAATGTAAAATGATACTACCCAGTTCGGCTGATCAACAATTTCACTGATTTTTAGCTGTCCGGCTACGCTGCATAAGGCATAAGCTAACTCTTCGTCCATACCAGCTTTTTTCTTTAACCGGTCAATCATAAATCGAACAGCATTTTTCGCCCCTTCCATAAGCTCAGGACCTACTCCTGTGGTAACAATATAGCCCTCATTATGGTTATCGCTAGCAACAGCTGGCATATCAAACATGGGAGCAGGAATACTGTCGCCTTTATGCAGTCTAATTGTCGCTGTAGCCGCCATACGAGTCTCGACCGCGGTACCACATACTTCTCCATCCCCTTGACATGCATGTGTATCGCCAATGCTAAGAAGAGCACCTTTGACCTGAACTGGTAAATAAAGCTTAGATCCCTTTACCAGATCGCGAATATCTAAGTTCCCACCACATACACGCGGGGGAACGATAGAATGAGAACCAGGTTCAGCAGGTGCTAACCCAATGGTCCCAGCAAACGGCCGGAAAGGAATAACGATATCATCATAGAAATACACTGACTCATTATCATACTCTGAAATTTTTAACCACGGCTTTGTAAACTCTTCAGCCAGTAAGCCGAAGCCAGGTATTATTCCTGTCCATCCCCAACCACCAGGTTCAAAATCTAAAAGCTCAATTTCGATAACATCACCTGGCTCGGCGTCTTCAATGAATAACGGACCACATACAGGGTTCAAGGCATCCATAGGCAATCGTGTAAGGATCTCAGCCTTACTGTCACGAGTAATCAACCCTCCACTAGCATCCAAAATATCAAATCTTCTAGTATCGCCAGAATTTATGATTTCAACGGGCTTCAAATCATGATCAAAGCAATGATGAACATCATGTATCGTTTTAAAATGCATATTAAATCTCCATATCAACTTCTTGGCCACGCATTTTAGCTAGGTAATAAATACCAAAACCTATTGCGGCCCAGACTGCACCAGTAATAATAGTATAGGATTCAAAGCCACTCCAAATATATCCCACAACACCTATTCCAAATAGAGGACTTAGGATGTGAAGAAAAAAGTTGTAAGACTTCTTTTTAAGTACAAAATAATACATCGTACTAACGTTAAGAATCAAAAACGCTGTTAAAGCACCAATTGTGACGATAGATGTCAGTAAAGCAAGGTGAGACATAAAAGCAATTGCGGCTACAATAGATATCACACTGACTAAGAGCGTACTGACATATGGTGTTTTATAACGAGAATGTACACGCGAAAGCGCGGTAGGTAATAACTTATCACGTCCCATACTGTATAGAATACGAGCTGTTGCAATTTGTGCAACTAGTGAGTCCGCAATACCCCAAGCAATTGCTGTCGTCGCTGCCGTTAATACTGCTAGCCACTCGCCACCAGCGATACGTGCTGTTTCGTAAAATGCGGTATCAAGGTTGTTAAACTGTTCTGGATCCGGTTGTATTAAGGCTGCAATCCATGTTTGAGCAATAAATAAACCACCGATAATAAACAGTACTAAGAAAATTGCTTTACTGACCGCTTTTCCTCCCCCTTTTGCTTCTTCAGCCAGTGTAGAAATACCATCAAATCCAAGAAAACTCAGAACAGCAATAGGTACAGCAGAAATAATAAGTCCCAGCGAAAAATTATCTACATCGTAAACAGGCGCTATTGAAAATACGGCCCCGTTAACATTATTGCTAATCGCCACAACTCCTACAACTAGAAATATAGCAAGAACGATAAGTTCAGCGATCAACATCCAACGATTGAATCCAGCGGTGAAACTGATACCACGGATATTGACGTAAGTGTTAAATATTACAAAAGCAATAATCAAAATCAAAGGTGAGATAGAGGGAAAAATATCGTGAATAGCGAGTGCTCCAACCACGTAGAGCAGAGCTGGTATGAGAACATAGTCCAGCAACATAATCCAACCTGTGACAAATCCGACAAAGCTATTAGTACCTTTAGACACATAAGAATATACAGAACCTGCTACAGGGAACTCTTTAGCCATTTGTGAATAACTAATAGCAGTAAAAAGCATACCTATTAGCCCAATTATATAGGCCGTCACGATCGTACCACCACTGGCGCTCATTACATGCCCAAAGATGCCGAAAGGTGCAATAGGAACGATAAAAATAAGGCCGTAGATCACAAGATCTTTCAGTTCCAGCGTTCGCGAAAGCTCTTGCTTGTAGCCAAGACTTTCAAGCGTATTTTCACTCATTGATGAACTCCTTTTATTTACAATTTCCTTTTTAGTATTTTGAAATCTTTTTATTTATTCGATCAGCAGAGCAACACTGACTTCATTTTTAAAAGAAGTGAACGCCTTTAAGTGTATGTAAATTTTGGCACATTGCCGACTCATTAAGTAGATACTATATTTTCTACAGTACCAATTCCTAAAGTTTTGTATAAATATTTACTGGAAGCCCATATGCGTAGAGTATAATTACACTGTACCGAAGATATCTATGCTTCGCTCTTGAACGCCTCTAGACTGTATTGGCTAATATCACCCCTTTCCTCACTCAGGGTATGCGTTTAGACGATCTTTTGTCTTTTTGTCTCACTATGCATTACTTTAACTAGTAGCTCACATTTGTTACGGTATATGCGCTGTGCGCTCATACCACAACTTGCCCGCTCGTAGTAGCTTGATAGCTTCACGTCTAATATATGACATACTCGAGTAATACTGAGAAAGTGCCTGTTATCTTTAAAGGCGTGCTTCGCGAGCTGCTCTTTGCAGAGTTTAATTAACCATTCTAAGTTGCATATTACTAAGAAGGATTAGTTTATGAAGACCTACTATAGCTTCGCTCTGACTTAAGAGGATGTCTCATTGAGACGATTGTCATTTACGAAGCTAAAATCACAGTATAAATTTTGATGCTTCTCACTATTAGGTATCAAATAGGTATTTAGACTGTAGGATTATTCGTAGCTTTATCACTAAAATCGTTATTAGCATTCGGCTTAATATAACGAGGCATTTTTTGTCCAGTTTCTTTAGCAACAGTATGTAGCATCTGTTCAATCCACCCAGCATCCATAATAAACATAAGCGAGCCATCCTCATTGAAGTTTACATTAGCACCTTCAACCATGATAAACCCCTCTGCACCTTCGTCACTTCTGAGTGTATGTGTTGACCCTGCTGGTTCAAATAAATAGCTCCCAGCTGTTTGCACATCATCTGGATACTCCAAATACATCCAAGATCCTGCTGTGGTATAAAAATGTACTATCCCAGTATGAAAATGCTCTGGCAGTTGTGTGTTAGGTTCAAAACGGGCGTAAATAACCCATACCCCTGTTTCAGAGTTCAAATAAAAGGGCGTGATATGAACACCTGGTAAGGCATTTTTTATCTCGCCTTCTTTTTTCATATTTAGTGTTAATAGATAGTCTTGAGGGGTGCCGATAGACATAATGCAATTCCTTTTGCGATATACGATTCATAGTCGGAGACAGCATCAGTGTCCTTCAGATGCTGTTAGTTGTAAGCAAGTTAAGCCATGACTGGACCTAATCTCTTGCAGATACTCTATTAGTATATTCGCCTAAAACTTACTGCCAACCACTCAAAAGAATGGTTTTTTATAAGCACAATACTGAGTACAACCATCCTTTTATTATCAATATTTATGCTAATTTTAATCAATATGACTAGGGCATGTCTGATAGTAGACTCTGATAGGGACATTTTATAACTATCTAACCTGCTTCATAGCCATATACCAGAAGAGTAAGTTTATTAGTTTATCTAGCTACTTAAGTTATAGGTGTTTAATAAAAGGAATATTTCGTATGGATACGAGAGCATCAGATATATTTTCAAAAGATTTATTTGCTCATAAAGTTGTCGTTGTGACCGGAGCAACATCAGGAATTGGACAAGCCGTTGCCATTGCCTTTGCACAAAAAGGCGCTAAAGTTTGGGCATTGGGACTGAATAGTAAGGAGGCACAATATCCACAGCAATTGGATATAGAGTCAGTGGAACTAGATGTCACTGATGAAGATAAAGTCGCCCATTTTTTCAAAAATTTAAATCAGCTTGATGTGCTTTTTAATGGCGCAGGTATTGGCTCGACAACAGAACACGAACTACCTATGTTTAAAAAGGTTGTTGATATTAATTTAACGGCAGTTTTTCATATCAGTGAATGCGCGGCGCCACTATTGGCAAAATCATCTGGTGGTTCTATTATTAACGTCTCATCTATGTACTCTATATTTGGGTCACAACTCACGCCTGCTTACGCATCATCCAAGGGCGCAATCGATCAGCTGACTAAATCTCATGCTATCTATCTTGCAAAAGATCATATTCGTGTGAATGCTGTAGCACCCGGCTGGATTGATACCCCTATGATTCAACAGTTAAAAGTACTAGACGGTTTTACCGATGGTATTATGGCAAGAACGCCTCTGGCAAGGTTTGGTGACCCAATAGAAGTGGCTAATGTGGTTTTATTTTTAGCTTCTGATGCAGCTAGTTGGATTACTGGTACCATTGTCAACGTCGATGGTGGCTATTCTATTGTTTAACATGCAAGTGCCCTGAAAATAGGTCATGGTCTGTTACGACTTGGCCTATTTCAGAATATACTGTTGATGTGCTTGCGCAACGGCTTGTGTTCGGGAGCGTACTTGTAATTTATGATAAATATTACGTAAATGCCATTTTACGGTGTGGATAGATAAAAAAATCTTATCGGCTATCTGTCCATCACTCAACCCCTTTTCAACCAATAATAGTATTTCAATTTCGCGCTCTGATAATACTATCCTACTATCAGAATCACTCTGATTATCACGAGATGGTTGCATAGTACTTTCTATTTGATATTGTTTATCTTTCGATAAAAAATTGATTTCTTCACGAAAAGCATGCCCCCCTATTTCTAGTATAGATACTACATATTTTTGGATATCAGACGATACGGCAATCTCACTTCCTTGATACTGATAAAGCTTATTCAACAACATCAAAATTAGAGGATGCTCATCGAGTATAATTCGATGTGTTTGAGTTGATTTAAATTGTTCCAATGCGTTTAATAAGCTCTTATAAGACAATATAGGCTGATCCAACACGTAATAGGCCATTGCCAACAATAACCTTATACGAGCATTACGTATCACAAAGGGTAAATCAGCTTTTAGAAATTTATTCAGCTCCACCACTGCTTGCACTACTTGCTGACTATTCCCTAGAAATATCGTCGTACGATATGGTAACAGATCCAATCCAGTCAGTAATTCAGTCAACGTTAAATCACTAAGCTCACCGTCCTCTCTTTTTGCTCGTTTTTTTATTTGATAACTAAGCCGATCATTCTTATCATCATATTTTCCTGTCACTATTATTGGCATTATTTTTTTCAAGTCTTGCTCGTCAATCCATCGTTGTATATCACTGCTTAGCCGAGGGAGCGACCATTCATCCGCTTTACTATTGGCTTTTGAGAGAGCTTGATAGCTAATACCTATCCCTGATAAGCAAGTTAGATTTAGTTCTGTCAAAAAACCTAGCGTAATCATATCCGTGATAACCATATTTTCACCTTGGCCAAAGTCTCTCAATGCTTGTTTAGCATCTTCAATACGATTGCACTCATAATAGAAGTTCGCTTTTAAACTACTTGCCACACTTAGCATCATGTTAAGATTGCTATCGTTGGTTCCTAATTGAGCATACTCTGGACTGATACCAATGCGCTGAAATTTCTTAGTAGCCGATGGTATATCACCTAACAACCTGTCACAGGTCGCATCAATACTGTCTATATAAGTTAAACCGTACGGATTATTGTCCTTGATATAAAGGTTTCTTGATTGCAAAATTAGTGAATGAGCATGTTGGATACTGCCACTATTAAGTTGATATAAAGCACAGATGGCCAATAACGGTGCTCTAAAGAAATATGCCTCTAGTGACAGTTGTTTAAGACCTTTTTGCGCTAACTGATGAGACCTAGGCAAGTCATCAGCAATAAAAACGGTCATTGCTGATAAACCCAATTGCTTATCTTTATGACTAATAGAAGTTTGGTTATCCCTATCTAATAAATAGAATTCTTCTTGCTCAAGTACTTTTATATAACGGGCAGCTTTATAATGTTGGCGAGATAGAATCAAACCCCAAATCAAATCGTATAGCAAGGCTGGATGTTGGCATAGCTGAACGTCAGTTAGAGATTCTGTCAACTCTAATAAATTATAAAGCCGCCCCTCCAGGACCAAATCATGACTGACTGCTGTTAAGGCTGATAGAATCAATGTGTTATCACCGATTACCTGTGCATGGTAGATCGTCTCCAAAAACATATTATGTGCTTGATACCATTCTGCTGCTTTAGAGTGAGAAGCCAAATACTTTTCTGGCGCTCGATTTTGTAGCCTTGTTTGCAGAAACTGTCTCATTAATTGATGTATACGAAACCACTGATATTGATCATCTATGGCTTGAATAAAAAGTCCTTGTTGACTTAAGTTTTTAAGCAAGACCTGTGCATCAGTTGCACCAGTCAACGCATGACATAAGTTGGCATTTATTTTCCTTAATACGCTAATGCTTAATAAAAGATTTTGCACATGCGCATCACATTGTAAAAATACCTGCTCCGCTAAGAAGTCAGCTATTTGCCGCTGTGCGCCGTTCATTTGATGTACGAGTTGATATAGATCTTTTTCATTCTTACAGCATAAATTAATGAGCTGTATACCTGTTAGCCAACCTTCTGTTTTTTCAATCAACATTGATACCAATTCGTTATCAATCAAAGTCAAAGTGTTAGCAGCATCTACTATCACCTTTGACAATGATTGATTGGCCGTCATGTAGGGCGTAAGCGTGGTATTTTTTATCAAATTGTCGTGTAGATATTGCTGTAGCATATAAGTGTCAGATGCTGACAAACGCAATTCATGTGCTCTAATAATTTGTACTAATCCTTGTAATTCACCTTTTGTAAGTGGCCAGTTTGGTAATGTACGTGAGGCAATAACTAAATGATAATTACTGGGTAAAAATAAATATAGCCACCAGATTATGTTCAAGCTATTAAGGTTGGTTAATACCTCTAGTTCATCAATAAACAACGTATAGGAGGTTGCCGTATCAAGCTGAGACAACAAATGATGAATATGACTCTTTGTCACCCTGTCTTCTACTAATAATTGTGAATCAGTTTTCTGAGTCAATATTGTCCACAAATATCGGTACAGACGTATAGGGTCGTTATCGTCGCTATCTAGAGTTAGCCAACTAACCGTGAGACCACGTATCTCTAGCTGTTCGCTCTGCTGTACCATAACAGTCGTTTTACCGTACCCTGCAGCGGCTTGCATCAAAGTCAACCGATGATTAGCTTCTCCAAACACTTGATGCAGTAATTTGGGACGCTCAAGTAATCTGACTTGTTGCAATTGTGGTCGTTCGATCTTTGTTCTTAAAATAAGCATCCTTGCCTCATTTTTTAACAGTTTGTTGCTAAATAACCTTTATAAATATGACTCAAGATAGCAAAAAACAAGAGAACTTATAAGCTCACCATTTAACGTTTCCAATGACTCAGAAGTTCTGATATAAATAAAATGTTAAAGGATTAACTTAGATATTACTCTCTGTTTATTATGAGTATTATCAGACTCAATAGTGTTCATACAAGGAAAAGATTATGCCAAATATTAATGTCAACGGAATCAACCTGTTTTACAACGATGAAGGTCCCAAAGATGCGCCGGTATTGGTACTAAGTCACTCGCTATTTTTTGATCATAAAATGTTCGCGCATCAGATAGAGCACCTATCTAAAACCATTCGAGTGGTGAGCTATGATGATCGAGATCAAGGGCAAAGCGCCCGTTCAGAATTGAAAAGCGTTGGTATGGATACTCATACCAACGATGCCATAGCATTAATTGAGGAACTCGATCTAGAACCTTGCTTTTTTGCTGGCAACTCTATGGGCGGGTTTATTGCCTTGCGTTTAGCTGCTCGTCGCTCAGATTTATTAAAGGGTTGTATTGTACTTGGGTCTAGCGGAGAGCTTGAATACAAACTAGCTGATTTTTCACCTTTGGTTGAAGGCCTAGGCGCACAAGGTACTGCACCGTTTATAGATACGCTTATGTACATAATGTTTGGCGATAACTATTTGGCAGACGATTCCCGAGAAAGCGAACGTGAGTACTGGCGTGATCATATGCTAAAGTTGGGAACAGATATTGCGCGTAGTGCAGATGGCGTTATTCATCGTACTGGCGTATTAGAGGAACTTCAGGGATGTAAAGTGCCTATGCTGGTACTAGCAGGCGAACAAGATCATGCCTATGAAGTACCTTTGTCAGAAAATATAACTAAAACAGTAGCAAATGGCCAAATGTTTGTGATCCCAAAGGCCGGCCATTCGGTAGCACTTGAGCAGCCAGAAATCGTTAATAGATATATTGCAGATTTCATTTCATCGCATTCATTATAGTGAATAGCTTGAGATATTGGCGACTTGATCGCTTCCGAAGTATTTACTCACTTAATTAAATTCAATAAAGCATGTTTTGTCTATGTTATTAGTGAGTTTGTTTATGTGTTTGACACTTCCAGCTTTAAAAAAACCGTCTGTCATTATCCGCAGTATTATGCTGTAACTAAGCTATACATTGACACCAAGCAGCTTAATAACATCGAAAAATTTAACTTCATCACTCAATAAAATTATATTTTATTATCTCAACTCCTATATTTCAAAGCGTTAAGGCAACTATTAAAAATTAAAAGGCGCGCTAATTAATTGAAAACTTCTTTGTCAAGATTAACCATATCATGCAATTTTTACTCGCTATGATAAATCAGACCTTTATTTCGTAGGTGCTATACATCTGACTTAACGTATTTGTTGACTTAATTAATGACACGTCGTAATTGGTATTGGAAGAATACGGTGAAGAAGGTAAGTCAGGCTATAAGCCTAATACCGTTAAATATCTCAAATATTTCCCGCTCTAAATACTTAAATAGCCTCACTTAACAGTAGGGCTTTTTTTGTCCAATTTTTAGGGCTCGTAGAGAAATTCTCGGAATATTTTTTAAATATATTTACGTATAACTACTCAATCAAAAAGTTCATTTTCGATGCGGTGCCTATTTGGTGCCCAAACTGTGCCCTGCCCTAAAACATCACATACATAAGTAACCACAACCTAATCATTAAAAATATTGAAATAGATTACAATCAAACTAGAGTTCAAAAAGATTTAGGCTATAAAACACCAAGACATCTGTGGTTTGATTATCGTTGTAAAGCTACTGAATTCAATTCTCTCAAAGTAATGTCTATGGGTTTGATAATCCAGTTCAAGATTAATTATAACTACTATAAGAGATACATATCAAAAATTGATGTTAAGAATAATTAATGGGTATTAATGTTAATTAAAGATTATTAATGTAAAAAACATTGACCTAAATTAAATGATAGTAAGGGCTGTAAAAATTATTTTATTAGTAATAATTTAATGTCGTCTATCGTTTAGAATCTACCATATATCGAATATTTTTTCACTTTTTAAGCTACGTATAGCATTGTTTCTTCTCTCATATTTTTATTGTTTTCTAAAACTATATTACGAAGGAGACTGCTTTAGTGGATAAGGTTAATATACATTTTACAGAGATAGACTACAGATGGGATCAAGAGATTTCAGAACACATATTTGATATATATCATTTGTCTGGTTGGATTAACTCGTCAACAGGAATAGATAAAGGTAAGTCTAAAGGCATTGTTGCTGAATATAGGAATAAAAAGCTTTTTTTACCAATCATCATAAGAACTATTAACAATGAATATTGGGATGCTACATCCCCTTATGGCTATGGTGGTCCAGTTGTAGATAGCTCTTTAACTGACGGTGAAGTAGATATTATTTTGAAAAGTATAAAAACATTTCTTCATAGAGAAGGTTGTGTGTCTCTGTTTGTAAGATTAAATCCAATTACTAATAAGAAATGGTCTACTAGCATTGGATCATCGATAACTCATGGATTAACTTTAATTTCAGACTTGGCCAAATCTGAAGCTGAACACTGGCAAGAAACTCAAAACCAGCATCGTAGAGGTATTAAAAAGGCCTTAAATAACAATATAATTACCAAAATTGAGAGTTTTACCGAAGAACGAATCAACATGTTTGCGAAGATTTACCGAGAAACCATGCTAAAAGTTGAAGCGGAAGACTATTACTATTTTGATGATAGTTACTTTCAAAAATTATCTACTAATATTCAAAATAGACTGTTATTAATAACTGCCTATGAAAATGATATTGCTATTGCATCTTCTATATATACTATTTGTGAAGAGACTGGAATTATGCAGTTTTATCTAGGAGGCACAACTAATAAGTACAGGGATTTACAGCCGTCTAAACTGATTACACATATTGCGAGAAATTGGGGTAGAAAAAATGGGTATAAAATATTACATTTTGGTGGCGGTGTAGGTAGTACTTCCGACTCTTTATACAGATATAAAAGAGGATTTAGCTCTCAAGAATTGTTATTTAAAACATGGAGGCTCATTACTAACTCAGAAAAGTATAAGGAATTAGTAATACTCACTAATGAGATAGCTGAACTTAAACTGGAGTCAGGCTTCTTTCCATTATATAGAGACACTACTGCGCGAACCGTAGATCATAGTGAAAAAATGGCTTAGACATACTCCAAATAAGGCTAAGATATGAATCATGCAACATCGTTGAAAATTAAAACCGAACGACCTACTCTAGTTGATGCTGCTGAGGAAGTTTACGAATTAGCAGTTATATATAGAGAAAAAAACAGAGAACGCTAGAAGACTTGCTCCAGCTATTATTGAACGGCTCTCAGATCTCCAGCTATTCAGAATAGGACTGCCAAAATTCTTATGGGGTTGGGAAGATAACCCTGTAGAAACTTTAAAAGTCTATGAACTGTTGGCTAGTGCTGAAGCTTCAGTTGCTTGGGTTGCTTGGAATAATCACTTAGCCTGTACTTTTGGACGTTATTTAGACGAAACTAGCATGAAAGAAATTTATAATAACCCCTCCCATATTTATGCCAACTCAGCACGTCCCGAAGGCGTAGCTATGATAGTTCCTGGAGGTTATATAGTGTCTGGTCAATGGTCGTTAGTATCTGGATGTGAGTTGGCGAATTGGTTTGTTTTACGGTGTTTAATTACCTCTGAAGACTCTCCTAAAGTTCTTGGCCCAGGAGCGAACCTAAAACTCTTTTTCATTCCAAAGAAAGACGTTAATGTAGTTGATACATGGGATGTAGGTGGGTTAAGCGGTACAGGTAGTCATGATATAGTGGTAAAAGATGCCTTTGTAAAAGAACAGTATGCAGTAGGTTTCAATAGTCCTGTCGCCATCGATAATGCCTATAGTCGCTTACCTATTGGCTGTATTAACTCTGCTGGTTGTGCTGCAATGACTTTAGGTATTTTAAAAGCAGCCACGGATGATTTAATTAAAATGTGTTTAGAAAGGGTTACGCCTGGGGCAAATCCGGATCTACGCGACCGTGGAACAGTTCAAGCAGCTATAGCGAAGAGTAAAACGTTATTAGCATCTAAACGCTCTCAATTACACAGTACTGTTGCAACAATATAGGATGAATCACAAAATGAAAATACCTTTACTGATGTGCAACTTGCCGATGTATGGATCGCTTCATGTGAAGCTGCAAAAGAAGCGAGAGATATGGTGTCTGAAATTTACGCAGTTGCAGGAACTTCTTCTTTATATAAAAAATATAAAATAGAAAGAGCCCATAGAGATATTTACGCTATCTTACAACATGGTATGGTTCAACCTCATTGGATGAATCAAGCAGGAATGGCTTATATTGGACTAACACCAACTGGTACAATGTTTAGAACATAAAAAACCATATCGAAATTATATCTTTGTTCTTTCAGAGATTTGGACTTTTAGTTGCAAACTATTAGGGCCTTTGATGGTATCACGAATTCTGTATAAGCAAGTGTTTAGGTTGGCAACACAACTTTAAACAGCCACGAGATTGTTAAAGGTTCAACTTTTTAGAGAATACGACAATGAAAAGACAAAACTACACTCCCGAGATTAAAGAACGCGCTGCTCACATGCTGATTGAATTTTCGAACAAATAGTTCCAGAAAAACAACTAAGTAACACCGGCCACCTTTGATACGAATGTAAGTCACATCACCTGCCTGGGTCTGATTAGAGGCATCTGAACTAAACCTGAAATCTAATACATTTTTAATATACCTCAACACAGGTTGCGCAATATTTATATCGTTAGTATCATTTCAGCTTTAGAATAACTCAACGACTATTAGGGAAGATCTTATGGCAAAATTAGAATCAAACATCGAATTAGAAGCCGCGGCATTTCGTCGCTTATTGGCGCATTTAGACGAGCGTAAAGATGTACAGAATATCGAGCTGATGAACCTTGCCGACTTCTGTCGTAATTGTTTATCTAAATGGTATAAAGCGGCTGGTGAAGAGCGTGGTATTGAAATCGACTACGAGGATGCGCGCGAGCTGGTTTATGGTATGCCTTATGCTGAGTGGAAAGAGAAGTATCAACAAAAAGCCACGCCAGAGCAGTTAGCGCGTTTTAACGAGATTGAAGCTGCTAAGAATAAAACGGATTAAAACTCCCTGGTAGTGGCTTAAACAAAGTAAGGAACCACCAAAGAGTAATACCAAAAAAGCCAATATTGCCATTAGATCAACGATTTTCTATAGATTTGAGTATGCTACTAAACCCTATGGTTCCTTGTTTCTGCATTTTACGATCAAATAGGCGACCAACTAATGGCAATGGTACAGTCAATCGACCCTCAGATACCCAAGTCACTTGTGTAGTACCATCACCCAAGTCTTTTAAATCAATCACGCCTTTATCATGTCGCATCTTGATAGGTTTAGACTTTTCGATTTGGTACTGCATATGAGTAGGACGCTCAAACGCTGTAATTCGCTCCCAGAACTTAACAGGTCCCGTTTGAATACTACGCAAAGCACCAACGCCATTGGGCTCATTAGTACCTTCAGCGACTAACTTAGCAACGCCCACTGCTTTAAATGAGCCATAGCTGGCATGGTCACTCAGTGCTTCAAAGACTTCATCAATCGGTTTTCTGACAATGCGTTCTACTTTTATTTTAAACATAGTACTATCTCGTTGAGGTTAAAGTTATTTAGCTTACTAGCATTTCAAAAATGAATAAAGTCATCACTTCCTAAAAACTTATTACTGTAAAATGGCTACCGCTTAGAGCCTCGACCTTTTGAAGGACGCTTGCCATTGGTAGTAGGTTTGCCGTTGCCTCCAGACTTACCATTACCCCCTGACTGCTTACCACGACCAGTAGGACGCCCACCCCTACCTTTAGAGCTCGCTGGGTTTCTAGCATCATCTTTGGCGTACTTGCTACGCCCCTTTGCTACACCTGCCGATTTTGGAGATGCTTTTGACTTTGACGAAGTATCAGTACGAGGTTTTTTTCGTGGCGCATTACGAGATTTCTTGTTTGAGTGATTGTCTTGTGAAGATGAGTCCTCTACAGCTTTAAGTAACACAGAAAGCTCTTTTGGCGTTAAATCACGCCAGTCACCAACAGGCAAACCCTTGAGGCCCACATTCATAATTCGCGTACGCTCAAGCTTGACGACTTCGTAGCCGAAATGCTCACACATACGGCGAATTTGACGGTTCAACCCTTGAACGAGCGTGATGTTAAATACGGTTGGCGCTACTTTAGTCACTGGGCATTTTTTTGTCATCTTGCCGAGCATAGGCACACCGCCCGCTAAACCCTCGATAACACTATCCGTTAACGGCTTATTCACCGTTACCAGATATTCTTTTTCATGGTTATTGCCAGCACGTAGTACTTTATTAACTAGGTCGCCATTGTTGGTCAAAAAGATTAAACCTTGAGAATCTTTATCCAAACGACCAATCGGGAAGATACGTAGACTGTGTCGTACAAAATCGACAATGTTGTTTTTCTCGGAGCTTTCTGTGGTACTCACAATGCCCACTGGTTTATTCAAAGCAATAAATACAAAATCATCAGGCTCTCGTGGCTCAATAAGCTGGCCATTAACTTTTACTGCATCTCCGGCAACCACTTGATCACCTACTGAAGCACGCTTACCATTGATGTACACGTTACCTTGTTCAATAAAACGGTCAGCGTCACGCCTTGAGCAAATACCACTTTCGCTGATGTATTTATTTAAACGAGTCGAAGAAGCGTTGAACATAAAGCACCGTTTTACCTGATAAGAAGCTTGTTTGCTAAGAAAAAAGCTTAAATTGAATGGATCATCAATAATGAAGTAGCTCGTATTATATAGGAAATTGAGCAACCCTTTGAGGAGAGATGGACAGAAAACTAGAAATGTATACAGAACTGCATAGACTTGAATAGCGTAAAAATAGCTTTCTTATGATGTTAGAAATTCGAAAAAATACTATAAAAACAGAGCTGTCATCTTCTGGCATAAGTGAGTAAGTATCATAATGCTTTATCAATATACCTTACAAAAAACACCCCATCTTCTGAGAACTCGTTTGGTTTTGTTTGCAATGTTACTGATTACTCCGTTGCCTTAGCGCTCTAATTTCTAAAGTAGATGAAGGATAGTAAATATCTGGGAAATATCTCGCTAAGTACAAAACAAGAAGTATTTATTAAACTGTCGTAAAAAGTCGTCTATCATGGATAAACGGCTTTTTTGCACTGGTAGCTAATTATTTATATTTAAAAAATTATCGGAAATTAATAAGTCGCTAGCTCAAGTCCTATACCGGCACCAATATCGCTAGAGCGATTATCAGAATCAACTCCCCATACTCTAGTCGTCATTTTAGTCATAGGCTGTAACTGATGCTCCCAAGAGACGTCGATAGCGGTAAGCTTATCGGTCGTTGGAAAGGCTTGGTTATCCATCTCCCCAGTGCGAGAGCCTAACTCTCCTGACTGATTGACTTTGGCGTGTTGCAGTTTGGCATGAATAAAGTTACGCTCATCGAGCCATAAACGACCGCCAAGCGCAACACTTTCAGCATCACCGCCAAGCGCATAGCCGAGTGGATAGCCTTGCTGATAATAACCATCGGTATAATTGACGTGATCATAGGATATCCCTTTCACCTCACCACTGGTGCGTGTATCCGTATATTCAGCATAGAGTTGGTAGGGTTTGCCCATCGCCGCAGAGGCATAATCTACGCCAGCCAAATACATGTTTTTGGCCGGTAGTCCGCCTGCTTCATCTTCGCCAACATACTGACCATAGACACTCGCTGGCACGTTAATTAATGATGCTAGCTGTATGCGCGCATCAAAGCCGCCTAGCTGATTGGCTGGGTCACCGCCATCATTACCGCCATTATCTTTGGTCCCTAAAATCGCATCACCAAAGGAGCTGAGACTATCTGGACGACCTTCCCCGCCCCACATAAAGGTACGTGATGCACCGACTTCTAACCAAGGTAATGGACTCGCTGCTAGTCGTGCGCCAAACAATTTAGCGTCTGGAACGGCTTCATAATCGTCCAATTGGCCAGCAAATAGCTGATACTGCCAAGGGCCTACCCAATTCAAATATTTGTAATTTGGTGCGGTTTGCGTATCACGCTGCATCGTAAAGCCAGTAACTGCTAGACTGGCATCACCGCGGATCAGGCTACCATCATGCCCTGGACCCCACCATGCCGGAATCTTACCGGCGATCAGCCATTGATTGGCCGCCATACCAGCGATGTAAGAGCCCTCAAAGCTAATCTCTGAATCATCTTCGATTAGCTCATCATTTTTTAGCGTCGCCTGTAGGTTGAACTCCCAATTGGCTTCACTAAGTCCAATAGCACCGCTAATTTTCTGTCCAGCGAGCTGATCATCGCTAAAGGTCTGCGGTAAGGACTGACGAGCCGTCTGTAGCGTGATCTCACCAGTGGCTTTGACCAAAGAATCACGATCTTGATTTAGCCGTGTTTGTATCGACTGTACCATTTGCTGCTGCACGTCACTAGTTGATTGAGCATTCTGCAATCCTCGCTCGATCTCATTTGCAGTCAACGGCCAAGTGCTGGTACTGATCTGCGTTACGCCTTGGGTATTTAACCAATCGATATCAGCTTTTAGGCGTAGATCGTTCATGTACAGATTTTGTGCTGAGGCAGTCGTGGCTATGAGTGATACTATACTTGCGCTTAGGGTACTTAGGATAGTGACTAGCTTTTTATTCATAAGGGTCTGCTTTTATAGCGATGATTGGATAATCAACCGTGATATGGGGTTTTAGTCCCGCTTAGTTGTCTTAACTAGTTGCCTTAAAAATCATCAAAGCTGAATTAAGCACCCAGCATATGATTTTTTACTCTAAAGCTAGTGTAGGATGGTATACGTTAATAAGTCTTAGTTAGACACTTGAAATTTAGAGTCATGCATTTTAGTCAATACGCTATCGATAGCAGCTACAGTCTGCTCAATCTCAGCTGTCGTCAAAGTCGGATGGACTAAAAACATGAGGCTAGTCTCACCCAATTGCTTAGCTATCGGTAACGGTGACTCGGGACGTAGACCCGTATTATCAAAGGCTTTTTCTAAATAAACCTCAGAAGCTGAACCTGAGAAGCATGGCACATTCAGCGCATTGATCTCAGCGATGATACTATCACGCGACCAGCCCTCAGGTAAGTTCTCTAGCTGTACATAAACATAGAGCTTGTAATAGCCATGCGTACAATCGGCAAATTCAGGCATATGCTCTAGTCTAGGCACAGAGAGATAACCTTGCTGCGCCCATTTATCACATTCGTCTAGTATGGCATGGGCATTAGCAGTACGCTTAGCTGTCCAATCAGCCATTTTCGTTAATTGAATACGGCCGATCACCGCTTGCATCTCGGTCATGCGCCAATTGGTCCCGAAGCTCTCGTGCAACCAGCGATAGCCGGGAGGGTGCTCGGTCTCATAGACAGCCGCGTAGCTCTTGCCATGATCCTTATACGCCCACATCTTTCGCCATAGCTGCTCATCATTAGTAGTGACCATGCCGCCTTCACCGCCTGTGGTCATGATCTTATCCTGACAAAAGCTCCAAGCACCTATATGACCGATACTACCAACGCTACGACCTTTATAGCGCGTACCATGCGCTTGGGCACAGTCTTCTATCACATACAAGTCATGCTCAGCTGCCAAGGCCATGATACCATCCATGTCACAAGGCCAGCCTGCCAAATGCACACAAACAATAGCGCGGGTTTTATCAGTCAATACGGCAGCAATTGACTCAGGTGTGATATTACCCGTGGCAGCATCGACATCGGCAAAGATCGGAGTTGCACCAGCATTGACCACGGATGAGATACTGGCGATAAAGGTGCGCGGGGTGACAATCACTTCATCACCTTCTCCTAAACCTAACGCTTGCAAAGCAACATCCAACGCTAACGTACCATTACCGATGGCAATCGCATACTGACTGTCGGCCCATGTCGCAAATTCTTTTTCAAATTCGCGACCCTCAGTACCGGTCCAGTAGTTGACCTTGTTAGATAACAAAACTTGGCTGACGGCATCGGCCTCAGCTTGGGTAAAGCTTGGCCAAGGTGAAAATGAGGTGTTTAGCATGTTAAAAATTTACCTTATGAAATATTTTATTAATTTTTAAAGAATAAGATATAGGCATACATTTAATCTACATAGAAATTTTGGATTATATAAGGTCTCTTGCCACTTCTTTGAGCAGGTATATCATCAACATAATTAAATTTAATGATTGCTCCAGAACCTAGTATATTTCGATAAGCTTGAATTATATTAACTTCACCTACAGACGACTTATCAGTAATAATTTTTAATAAATACTCTTTGCTACCTTCTTGAGAAAATTGAAACTGAATAATATCTATTGATTCTCGAAGAGCACCATTGATTGAAAAAGATGAGACTTCTTCTCCTTTCACATCACGAATAGTAGCTAACTTTCTACCCTCAACACTTTCAATTTTTGTCACCTGACCTTTGATAATTTCATAAGGCTTTGCTAGATCACCTGTATCATAACGGATTAAGGGCATAGCCTCGTTAAAGAGGTCAGTAACTACGATTCTACCAAGTTCACCAATAGCAACCTCCTTGTTGCTATTTAACTCTAATATCTCAACAAGGTAGTTAGCTTGATTAAGCCAAAAAAACTCTCCAGATAAATCTTGATTTGCTAGTACACCAAACTCCTCAGATGAATATCGACTAACGGGCGGACATTCGAAACTATTTTCAATTTGTAGGCGCATAGCATCTGATAGTACTTCTGAAATGGTAATGATCCCATTCATTGGTAAATGAATATCATTTCTATAAATATAAGAAGCCAATCTTGTAATAGCAGATGGATAACCAACTAAAACTTTGACCTTTTGTTTTTTTAATCTTGCAATCGAGGCTTTACACCACTCATCATCAAGCTTATCTACGGTTATCATAACTTGGTTTTGTATCAATTGAGACGTTTTGCTCTTCTTCTTTGAAACAATATAAGCATGTTTAGAACCAAGAACAAAGTTACTTTTTTTACCGAAGTAGTAAACCTCGGCAATCATTTTTTTTCGCTTTTCGCTATTTAAGTAGAAGGTAAAAGGAGTGCCATAAGAACCACTCGTCGTCACTTTGTGCAAAGAGCCGATTTCCTCTTTATAAGGATTAGAGATAAAATCATTATAGTTTCTTTTAATGATAGACTTATCTAATACAGGGTACTCATTGAAACTATCATACTCTTTATAATTATTGTAATGAGGAGTGTTTTCAATTGCATATTGCGTAATAGCTTGCAATCGCGAAGATTGAGCAGGAAAAACATGATTAAATTGGCTTGTTAGATCGGCCAAATTTTCGTTTAATGAGCCTTTTTTTAGTTGGTCTTTGACTATATATACTAACTTTCTAATATTCATTTAATATTCCTATGGTTTAGGTCTTGCAGGTACACCAACAACAGTTACATTTGGCAAAACATCTTGAACGACGGCTGCGCCTGCACCTACAATAGCGTCCGAACCTATCGTTGTAAGCTGACGTACACTTGAACCAACTCCTATCCACGCACGATTACCTATATAAGCACCGCCTGCTATTCTAGCACCAGGACAAATATGCACCGCGTCTCCAAGAGTGCAATCATGTCCTACGCTACTGCAGGTATTGATAATAGCACCTATACCAATGGTACAATCTGGATTGACTACCGCACCGGCGACAACAACAGATCCTAAACCGATTTTAGTATATTTGCTTATAATCGCAGAGGGATGAACTAGTGAAACAATATTCGCTTGAGCACTCTGTAATTGAAGTAGCTTTTGTTGTCTAATCTTGTTATTACCGATAGCGACAATCACGCCTTTATAACTTGCTAAGTTGTTTAGCAAATCTTGAGTATTTCCAACTATCTGCCATGCGCCATTATATTGATTATCAGGCCAAGCATCATCGAAGAACTCAATACTACTCCATCCCGTAAGCTCTGCTATATCTGCTAGCACCTTGCCGTGACCACTAGCTCCTAAAATAGCTAACATATTAGTCTTTACTTCCTGTAAATCTAGTCATAGAAACATTCTCACTAGCATTTACGCCTTCTCTTATAAGAACTTTTTTCAGAGTTAAAAAGATGACTTTCAAATCAATTAGTAAGCTTTGATTCTCTACGTACCAAGTATCTAGCTCAAACTTTTCTTCCCAACTAATTGCATTACGTCCATTTACTTGAGCCCAGCCTGAGACCCCTGGGCGTACATTGTGACGACGCGCTTGTTCTTCATTATAAAGTGGTAAGTAGTCCATAAGTAAAGGTCGCGGCCCAACTAGACTCATATCTCCCTTAATGACATTCCATAGCTCAGGCAGCTCATCGAGGCTTGTGGAACGTAGGAAGTTACCAAACTTGGTATATCGTTGCTCATTAGGCAAAGGATTACCTTCATTATCATAAGCATCTAGCATAGTACGGAACTTTATCATCTCAAATGGCTCACCATGGAGTCCAGGTCGCGTTTGCTTGAATAGCACAGGCGAGCCCAAGTTTTTCTTTACTTTATAAGAGGTAAGAGCATATACAGGAGCTAAGGCCACTAGGGCTGTAGTTGCGGCAGTAATATCAAAAAGTCTTTTAATCATAAAATATCCATTTCTTTTAGCATAGTTTGGTTGACAGCATGTACATCGAATTTTTCTTCTACTAGCTGTCTCGATGCTGCTCCCATCTGTACGATAAGCTCTGGATCAATGATAAAATGTTCCATGGCAGCGACTAATTCGTCTACAGCTTTGACAGGCACGAGATAGCCATTGTATTTATTAATGACGGTCTCGCGACAACCTGGCGCATCAGTGGTGATAATAGGTCGTCCCATTGCCATAGCTTCCAACACAGTTCTAGGTGTACCCTCTCTATATGATGGTAGTACATAAACTGAGTTCGCTAAAATAGCAGGTTTTACATCATTTACTTTGCCCCAGTAATTGAATAACGCTTCATCAATCCAAAAATCTAGTTCACTTTGACCAATTGCACTGGGATTGGTATCGATAGGGCCGACTAGGTCAAACTGCGCTTGTGGGTATTTGGCTTTAGTCAGTCGAGCCGCTTGGGCATACTCTCTGACGCCTTTGTCCCCTAGTAGACGCGCTATTAATAAGAATCTAGGCAGGGGCTTGTGATCAGCTGCAGGAAAAGGCTGCACGCTATATTCAGAGGTATCAACGCCAGAGCCATTGACAACTTTGGTTGGGGTGTTAGGTTTTATAATGCCCATAGATTTAAATAAAGCCTCATCATCAGGATTTTGAAAAAACACTTTATGAGTCGAGGCTAACGCTACGGAATAGAGCTTATGCATGATCTTTTGAAGATTAGATTTTTGGTAATCTTGCTCATCCGCTCCTTGAAAAGCGTAACCTAGTCCTGTGATAAGCGCAAAGCGATGCGGCACTCGTGCCATCTTAGCAGCTAGTGATCCGTAAATAACAGGCTTTATGGTATAGGCCATCGTGTAGTCAGGTTTAATTTTTCTCATCAGACGATACAAGGTTACCAAAGTTTTTGCGTCTGATATAGGATCAGTGCCTGTACGTTGCATAGGTATATCATGCACTATATAACCTAACCCTGTTAACTTATCATACTCTTCTAGATATTTATCAAACTCAGGGGCAGCTACGTGAATCTTAAAACCGAACTGCTGTATAGCTGCGATTAATGCGCCACGGAATTTTAGAACAGAAACGGGATGGCTAGCAATTATTAGGAATTTCATGGGTAAACTCGCGCTTTTTCTAATTTCTGAGTATTATATAAATAAATTAATAAGTATATGACGACAGGCATAAACATCCATTTTTGCCGCGCAGCAATACCTAAATTAGATAATCCGTAAGACAGCATAATAGAAATCAGCAACACGTATAATGATAACCAAAGTCTTTCATTAGTAAAAATAACCTTAAGTTTGGACTTTGAACGATAAATAATAAAAATAGAGAATATTAATAAAAAGGTATTTTCTATACTTGCTACAAATGCTATAAAACTGTGTGCTTCAAAAGGTAGCGGCCTGAATATATACGAAAAAACCTTTAATGGAAGAGGCATAGATGAAGTGTCAATAGCACCGCCACCATTCATGTTGCTTCCTTGACGCTCATCGTAGAAGTCACTTATGCCACTAAGTGAGGCCTCATCTAAACCTGTGTACTCTTGGATAAAGCCTAACGATAAAAATGTACCAGTTGCTATGATAGGGATAAAAATAAGCTTTAAGACAATATGAGCTTTAGACTGCACAATAAAGTATATCAAATAAGAAACAGCCATTATAAAAGCCACATGAGGTCTAATCATAAACATCAAAAGTAACACTATAAAATAAAGTACAATTTTTTTTCTACCGACAGTAGCAGCATATATCAGTAAAGACACTGCAAAAAAAGCTATGGAGTCTTTACCTATCGCAGAGCTCCAATAACTAATGGAAGGTAAAAATAGTATGAGTGTCCAATACCAAGGCAAACTTTCAAGGTGTTTTTTTAGTGATAGATAGAGCAAAAGGAGCCCAAAAGCTCCTATCATATTGTAAATTAAGCTAACATTTAAGTAACTTAGTTCAAAGTTTCGAGTTAAAAGATAAGTAGCAAACGTAACAAATCTAGTTCCAGGAACAAACTCCACATTATGACCAGACAATGAGTTTAGGTAGTAAGCTCTTGAGTCTCCAACACTATTACTGCCAGCTGTGAAATAGAAATAAAGTAATGAAAACAATGTATGCCATGAAAACAACAGAAACATTATAGGCAAGTCTTTTTTCTTTCTACCAAAAAAAAACAATAATAACAAAAGGCTGACTATTAAGATTATAGGTGTCAATAGGTTTTGGGATACACTAAAGTCGAATAGATCTATATTACGCATCTATATATTACCCTAACCAAATGTCTTTGTACTTAGAGACCATATTTTGAATACTGAAGTTTTGCATAATATGTTGCTGACTTGACTGTCTTAAACGTTGCCACTGTTTATCATCATGCATTAGATCTAAGTTTTTCATTATAGCCAATGATAGTTTTTCAATACTATTCGATTCTACTATCGTTCCATAATCGCCTACTATGACTTTAGAATCTCCTATATCCGTTGCAATACAAGGAGTTCCACAAGCCATAGCTTCAGCAATAACGTTTGGAAAACCTTCGCCATAAGAAGAACTCAATACATGTATGTCTAAAGCATTCATTATGCTTGGAATATCATTTCTTTGACCCAATAGATAAGTTTCATTATATAAGTTTGCTTTTTTAATTTGTTCTAAAATAATTTCGTTTTCATCATTTAAATCTCTACCTATCAAAACTAGTTCAAAAGCATAACCTTTCTCTTTTACAATTCCTAAAGCCTCTATAAGGCCTCTATGGTTTTTCTGTGGGTCATATCTACCGACCATTCCTATGACAGGTGTTTTTCCAATATTCAGCTCACTTCTAATCAAACTGCGAGAATTATCATCGATCTTGAAAGTGCTTAGATCATAGCCATTTCCAATAACGACAATTTTTTCTTCGCAATAGCCTAGATCAGTATGAGCTTTGATAGCACCTTGTGCACAGGATATAATTTTCTTAGGTATTACCTTACTTAATTTTGCGTTTAATTTTGCAATTTTTATAGTACTAGATTTAGTATGATTGCTATCGAAATTGCTATGTCTTAAATTCCAAAATATATTCGTAATACCTGCTGCTCTTGCAGTGAGCCCGCCAACCAAGTCCGCATGGTACATCCAAGTTTGAACTACGTCTGGATTATTTTTCTTTAAAATTTTGTACAATTTTAATAAGGGCTTTGGAGAAATTTTTCCTGCACTCATATTCAAGTCATGTAAATCTATGCCTTTATCTAACAGCATCGGTCCGTACTTACCAGCGTCCATCATTGATATAACGATATGCTCATTTGCGTGATCGTGAGTGACTAAACGATAGAGAACACCTTCTGCACCACCGTTATGCAAGCCCGTGATTATATGTACTATCTTCATATTTTAAGTCTCTTAGATTCATTAGAGAATATATTATTTTGAATTATTTAAATAATAGTCTCTGTACCATTTAACAAACTTCGAAATACCATCCTCAATACTTGTATTAGGCTTAAAATCAATATCATCTATAAGTTCATCTACATCAGCGTAGGTAATAGGCACATCGCCAGCTTGCATAGGTAATAAATTCTCTCGGGCTTTTTCCCCACAAGCATTTTCGATAGCTGTTATAAAGCGACGTAGCGTAATCGGCTGATTATTACCGATGTTATAGACTTTATATGGCGCGGTGGCAGCCGACGTCAATGATGACTGAGAAGTAGGTACCTTATCTATTAGACGAGTTATACCTTTGACAATATCATCAATATAAGTAAAGTCTCGTTTCATCTCACCATTGTTAAAGACATCGATAGTTTTACCAGCGAGTATCTTTTTGGTAAAAGAAAAATAAGCCATATCAGGTCGACCATAAGGCCCATAAACCGTAAAGAACCGTAGACCAGTGGTAGGAATATTGTACAAATGACTATAGGTATGTGCCATTAGCTCATTGGATTTCTTGGTAGCAGCATATAAGCTGATAGGATAGTCAACACAATCATTAGTGCTAAAAGGTTGCTTAATATTCATACCATATACAGAACTTGAGCTAGCATATAGTAAATGCTTAACCTTAGTCTGTCTGCAACCTTCAAGAACATTTAAAAACCCTACCATATTAGAATCCATGTAAGCATTCGGGTTTACAATTGAATAGCGTACACCAGCTTGTGCTCCAAGATTGATAACAATATCAAACTCGTAATCAGTAAATAAAGCCGCCATCGCTTCACGATCAGCAAGATCAAGCTTAATGAATTTAAAGCGCTCAGCTTGAGAATGATTGCCAAGTACTGTCAAGCGTTCATGCTTCAAGCCTATATCATAATAGTCGTTAATGTTATCAATACCAACAATAGTTTTTTCATCTTCTAATGAGGGTGCTTCCAAAAGAGCTTTGATTAGATGAAAACCGATAAATCCTGCTGCACCTGTAACGAGTATTTTCATTCGTCACCTCCAAAGATATCCCTAGTATAAACTTTATTCATGACATCATCTAAATCACTGGATAATCTATTAGTAACAATAACATCGCTTAGTTTTTTGAACTCCTCTAAGTCTTTAAAAACTTTGGAATTAAAAAATTCTGATTCATCTAATACAGGCTCATAGACTATGACATCTATACCTTTAGCCTTTATACGTTTCATTATCCCCTGAATAGCGGAAGCTCTGAAATTATCTGAACCTTCTTTCATTACTAGTCTATATATACCGATTGTCTTCGGACTCATTGCCATAATTGAAGCTGTAATGAAGTCTTTTCTTGTACGATTTGAGTCGACAATAGCTCTTATAATATTGTTAGGCACCTCATCATAATTGGCTAACAGTTGCTTTGTATCTTTAGGCAAACAATAGCCACCATAACCTAGTGATGGGTTATTATAATGGCTGCCAATACGATCATCTAAACAAACACCCTCAATAATTTGACGAGTCTCCAATCCAAAAGATTGAGCATAGGTGTCAAGCTCGTTAAAGTAAGCAACACGCATAGCTAAGTAAGTATTAGAAAACAGCTTAATCGCTTCTGCCTCTGTAGAATCAGTAAATAATATAGGACTATCTTTCTTAATCGCTCCTTCTATTAGCATTCTTGCAAATAACTGAGCTCTATCAGACTTTTCTCCTACAATAATTCTTGAAGGATATAAGTTGTCATATAGCGCCTTACCTTCACGCAAGAACTCTGGAGAGAATATTATATTATTTGTACCTAACTGCTTTTTTATATTTTTAGTGAATCCAACTGGAACGGTTGATTTGATAATCATTATAGCTAGTGGGTTAATTTCTTTAACTTGGTTGATAACTGACTCGACACTACCAGTATTAAAGTAATTGGTCTTAACATCATAATTGGTAGGTGTCGCTATAATGACAAAATCAGTATCCTGATAAGCCTCATGCGGATCAAGAGTCGCTCTAAAATCTAGGTTTTTTTCACTTAGAAATTGCGATATTTCTACATCTTGAATAGGAGAAATACGATTATTCAATAGTTCGACTTTCTCAGGCAATATATCGATAGCAACAACTTCGTTATGTTGTGAGAATATCATTGCATTGGATAGTCCAACGTACCCAGTACCAACTACTGCGATTTTCATACTTATCCCTCAACCTTCTCTAGATTTAGGTTGTCTTTAAGATAGTAATTTAATGCGTAAGCATAATTAGACTCTAGGTCTTTACAGTTATTTTCTGCGACCCAGTCTTTACCTTGATATACATAACGATATGGAGCATTCAATAGTGTATAAGGACCGAAATTCGTACCTTGAAATTCAATTAAATGACAGCCAGTAGCTGACTGAGCAATGTCTAAAGATAAGTAGGGGTTATCTAAAATCGAAGCTACTTCCCTAGCGTATTCTAGTACTTCTCTTGGAGGTTCTACGAACTCGAAATTACCACTTCCGCTAGCTCTAAAGTCATTTTTTCTTATAGATCGTTTTAGAACAAAATAACGATTACCAAAGACCAGAACTTTGAAATCATGCTTTAAGTCAGGTATAAACTGTTGCTCAACAAATAAGCTAAACTTCTTATATCTATATTTATAAGTTTGATAATCAGAACTGCTTAATTTTATCTTTCTTTGCAACTTGATCAGTCGTCTTTTTAAATCATCAGTAAAGAAGTCAGATTTTATCTTGGCTAATTCTTTTAAATTCTTTACTAAGAAAACGCCAGAACTTCCTGCACCTTGCGATGTTTTTAGTACTTTAGGAAATTTTAAACTACTCTTGTCTATGTCAAAGATATAGTTACCTTTCAAGTTACCAAAACCTTCTTTATGCTTTAGTATTTCCTGAAACCCTTTATCTTCGTGAGCCATCAATAAATCATAGCTTGGTATAAGCCTTACTGTATCTTTCAGATAAAACAAGTTATTTTTTAAAAAGGTTCTAATGACTTCGTTTTCAGATGAAGTATAAATTAAAACATCATGCTTGTTAAAAGTTAAATTATTTATATTATCTATAGTTTCAACCTTAACTTCAAAGTCTAAATTAATCTTCAATCTATTTAAGTTTAGTTTTTTCCAGCTTTGACCAGCGCTTCCAAAGGTTCCATTTGGCATAATCAGTAAATAAATAGTCATAATCATAATTCTCGTTTTCAAATATTTTTAAGTTCTTTATTGCTTTCTAGTTAATCTTGAAATAATTATGAATATTTCAATAGATAGTATCCTGTTTAAAATGACCTTGCATTTAGATTAGTAATTTCAATATCTCTCATAAAATAAATCTCCTGCATAAGTACTCGATAGCTCTTGTAGATACATTACTAGAAGTCAATCCATAAGTGTTTTCATAAGAGGTTTAATATCTATACATTAATTTTTCGCTATTCTTTTGTACAAGATAAAAGCACTACCACCCATCAATAATTGTGCAAATGCAATGTTTATTGCGCCGCCTATCACACCTAAGTTTGTTATAAGTGGGTAAGAGGTTAGCAACCCAACTAGCGATATCATAAATGTTATTTTCATGACAGTCTTATCATGACCTTTTGGTATCAAAAAGTTTGTAGAGTAAATACTGTAAACCACAATGCAAGTGACCCCAAATGCTAAAATAAGAAATATGGCAGAAGATAACGGATCAGATATTTCCATCCATTGAAGTATATATTTGTGTAATACAATAAGACTCATAACAATTAATGAAAAGCCAATCATATAAATCTTACTAAATACATTGAATTTATCTTGCCTACGTACTAAATAAGGGAACACTACAGTAGATACCACTGAATTAAAAACGCTCAGTACATTAACGAGCTGTCTAACAGCACCGAATAATCCTACTGCCTGCTTACCTAATAGCATCCCGACCAAAAAACTAGTAGTATTATTATAAAAATTCGGCATAAACTGATTAACAAATAAAGGAAAGCCAAATTTTAGATTATTTATTACATTACGTCGTTTTACTAACTGAAATGATAACTTAAACTTTTTGATGATTAAAAAGTGAGAGAGTATGGCAATGAACATATACCCTAAACCAAATAATAAAGGATAAAGCCAATAGTCCTCAGGAGATTTGATCAATACAAAGACACCTATAGTAAAGCTTCCTTTAACGATCAAATCTAATATAGTGATATAACCCATTTGCTCCACACCACGGAAGAACCACTCAGGGAACATCGCCTGACCAATCAACATCAAGCACATCAATAAATATACTGGCAAATCTTCTCTAAACTGAGGCACAATCATGACAGTGGGTACTAATATACTTAAGGAGAACAGTAGTAAATAAAGTTTTGACGTTTGGGTTTTACTATAAATAAAGCTTAACTGCTGACGACTGCTCTTGTGCCTTGCAATTTCTCTTGTCGCTGATAAATTAAAGCCATAATTCGTTATTGATTGAAAATAGGCAATCAATGATAGAGCCAATACAATCGCACCATACTGCTGAAGTCCCAACACCTTAATCAAATAAGGCAAAGTAATAAAGGGCAGAACAGCATTGACGAGTTTCAGAACAGATAATGAAAAAAAATTTTTTATTAGTCGTCTGACATCTTCAACCTGTAAAGCCTTGCGAATTTTACGAATCATAAAGTTAAGTCACTATTTTTTCAAAGACTTAACATACCAAGGCATCGCCTTAGCAATACCTTGAATAATATCAAACTGCGGCGCATAGCCTATCGAATTCTGTATTTTACTAATATCAGCCTGACTATGACGCACATCGCCTGCTCTAAAATCTCGATAGACTGGGTCTTGAGAGTAGCTAACGCCATTAGTACCTAAATGCTTTTTAAGTGCTGAAAATAGCGTATTAAGGGTAGTACGACCGCCCACAGCGACATTGTATACTTGGTTCTTGGCTTCTTCATTAGCAATCGCTGCCAAAATATTGGCTTGTACCGCATTTTCGATAAAGTTAAAATCGCGACTGGTATCGCCATCACCGTTGATATAAACGTCATCGCCTTCGATCATAGCTGCCGTCCACTTAGGGATTACCGCTGCATAAGCACCATCTGGTGTTTGACGCTTACCAAAAATATTGAAATAACGTAGACCAATCGTCTGAAAGCCATAAGTACGTGAGAACACATCTGCATAAAGCTCATTGACGTATTTGGTCACTGCATAAGGCGATAAAGGATTACCAATATTTTCCTCAACTTTTGGCAGTGCTGGATGATCACCATATGTTGAGCTACTAGCCGCATAAGTAAAGCTAGACACCTCTGCATCGCGTGCCGCTACCATCATATTTAAGAAGCCGGAAATATTAGTCTCATTAGTTGCGATAGGATTAGCAATAGAGCGAGGTACAGAGCCTAAAGCAGCTTGATGTAATACGTAATTGACACCTTTACACGCTGCTTGACAGTCTGCGAGCTGACGGATATCACCCTTTACAAAGCTAAACCGTGCCCATTGCTCAGCGCTTACTAAGCCTTGTACTTCATCAAGATTATGCTGAAATCCAGTGGAAAAATTATCTAGACCCACGACCTTTTGATCCAGTAGGAGTAGCGTCTCTAGTAAATTAGAGCCAATAAAGCCCGCTACCCCAGTGATCAGCCATACTTTGGGCGATTGTATCAGTGACTCTTTGACTTGTTGATATGCTGTCGCTGTCATATACGTTTCTCTTGTGATGTTTTTATGATTTTGTACTTTTGTAGTTGTTACATGGCTATCAAAGGTTACAGACGAATATCTGTGTCTTCTTTGGCAAACACATATTTCAAATCATAGAGCACATGATTGGCTTTACCTAAGCTGCGAATGTGTGCGGCCCCCATCTCTACAAACTCACTATGAGCCACGGCAAGGATAATACTGTCGTAGCTATCGATCACAGGCGTACTAGTAAGTGTGATGCCATACTCTTTTTGAGCTTCTGCTTTATCTACCCAAGGATCATAGACATCGACTTCGATATTGTACTCTTGTAGCTCATGGACGATATCGATGACCTTAGTATTACGCACATCAGGGCAGTTCTCTTTGAAGCTCAAGCCTAAGACCAAAACTTTGGCGCCCTCAACTTGGATACGTTTTTTGATCATAGTTTTGACCAATTGAGTGACGACATACTCGCCCATACTGTCGTTTAAGCGGCGCCCAGCCAATATAATCTCTGGATTATAGCCAATTGCCTGAGCTTTATGAGTCAAGTAATACGGATCGACACCGATACAGTGACCACCGACCAAGCCCGGACGGAATGGCAAAAAATTCCACTTGGTACCTGCTGCTGTAAGCACTGCCTCTGTATCGATGTTCATTTTGTTAAAAATAACAGCCAATTCATTGATCAAAGCAATATTTACGTCTCTTTGGGTGTTTTCGATGACCTTAGCTGCCTCAGCAACTTTGATATAAGGCGCTTTATGTGTACCCGCAGTGATGATTAAGTTGTATACCTCATCTACAAAATCGGCGACTTCGGGAGTAGATCCCGCCGTTACCTTTAAGATATTGGTTACCCGATGCTCTTTGTCACCTGGATTAATACGTTCAGGACTATAACCTGCATAAAAATCTTGATTAAAGACCAACCCAGAGGCTTTTTCTAATACTGGAATACAGACCTCTTCTGTTGCTCCCGGATAGACCGTCGACTCATAAACTACGATATCGTCTTGTTTCAATAAATCACCGATAGCTTCTGACGCTTTAATCAATGGTATTAGATCAGGTTGTTTATAGTCATCGATAGGCGTAGGCACGGTGACGATATAGAAATTACAGTCTTTCAGCTCATTGATATCAGAGCTATAGGTTAAATGAGTCGCTTGTGCTAATTCTTTATTACTCACTTCTAACGTATGATCGCTGCCCGCTTTTAGCGCTGTAATACGCTCAGCATTGATATCGAAGCCGATGACCGAGTGCTGTTTACCAAATTCAACCGCTAGTGGTAAACCCACATAGCCAAGACCGATGACCGCAATTTTTAAATTTTTAATATTATGTATCTCATTTATCTTAGTCATTACTTACTGTTCCATTACTGATTTAAGAGCTTTCACGGTTGGTTTGTTAGTTTTACTGGTCGACTTATTGTTCAAGGTATTAACACTATTGCTATTCATTTCTGTCGTAGGTGTGCCACTCTGATAACCTGACACAAAATAGGTAAACTGCTGCTTAAGCCAAGCTATATCATATTGATCTGCCTTATCTGTAAGCTGATGTAGCATAGCCTCAATATCAGATAGCGGATAGCTATGCTCCATCGCTTGCATGATGAGCGGATGAGACGTTTCTTGTACATTATCTTCACCAATGATCAGCTCTTCATACAGCTTTTCACCTGGTCTTAGGCCCGTATATACGATTTCTATATCACCTTCTGGATGCTCATCCTCTTTTACCTCGTAGCCACTCAAATGTATCATGCGACGGGCCAAATCAACGATTTTGACTGGTGCACCCATATCAAGGACGAATACCTCACCGCCTGCTGCCATCGCCCCTGCTTGGATCACTAAGTTAGCCGCTTCTGGTATCGTCATAAAGTAGCGCGTGACATTTGGATGTGTGACTGTGATAGGTTTACCCTGCTCTATCTGTTTGGTAAACAATGGCACCACCGATCCTGACGAGCCAAGTACATTGCCAAAGCGCACCATGCTGATACAAGTACCACTGTTAGCAGGATCCTGACTCAGTCCTTGACAAACCAGCTCTGCTAAGCGTTTGGTTGCACCCATGACATTGGTTGGCCTTACCGCTTTATCAGTAGATACTAATACAAAAGTCTCGACCTGAGCCGCTATCGCTGCGCGAGCGCAATGATAGGTACCTTTAGTGTTATTAATAACTCCCTCAAACGGATTGTGCTCAACGATAGGTACGTGCTTATAGGCGGCAGCATGATAGACAGTCTGAATACCATAGTCGCTCATCACTCGAGTCAGATTGGCTTCATTGGTTACATTACCGATGATAGCCATGACCTCGATGCCTTTATATACATCCTTACTCACTATCTTAGCCATCAGCTCTTGATGAATGCTATATAGCGCATATTCTGATAGCTCATACAATACTAGGCAGCGTGGCTTATTTTTGACGATCTGTCTACACAGCTCGCTACCGATAGAGCCGCCTGCTCCAGTGATCAATACACATTTATTCGTTATATTCTGCTATAATAAGCGCTCGTTTGGCTCTACTGTCTGCCTGTCCAGTACATCGAGAATATTGACCTGACGCATAGTACTGACTGTAACTTTTTCGTCAGCGAGCTCTTGTAGACTGGGTAACTGTTTGATTTTTACTGATACATCAGCGAGCTGATCAATAATCTTACGACGATGAGAGAGACTAACCGATGGTAATGCCAAAAATACCTGTGCAATATTCAAACGCTCGACCAGCTCAAGCAGTTCACTAGCATGGTAAATCTTCTTACCCGAAAAATGAGCACCTGTGAGCTGAGTATTATCATCGATAAAACCGACGATATTATACTTATGTGAATGTCTTATTCCTTCAAATAGCTCTTGTCCAGCTAACCCTGCGCCATAAATAATTATATTTTCTGGTTCACCATATTGTTTATTACGGCTATGACGTTTACCCTGCCAACGTGCCAATAGCTCTCTAATTGTAAGACGACTGTTCCATAACCAAATAAACAATAAGAACAGATAGAGAATAGGGGTTGAGCGTGGCATACCCGGTAGCCAGTCCAAAAATATAATCAATTGATATACTAAGATCAGTACCACAAATAGCTGCAAAACATGGCGCATCACCGCATCAAAAAAGACGCGCGAAATCCCTTTATAAAAGCCAATCACGTATAAACCAATGACTGGAATTGTTGCATAACAGAACAGCGTAGCAGGGCTAATATGATTGGCAATATAGCCATAGCGTAGGGCCACTGCCAAAAATAAGCTGAGCATAGACATTAGCAAGTCAGCACTGATCAATATACCGCGCTTGACACCACGTGGCAGCGACAACAACCAATTTGTGCTACGGTAATGCCAAGAGGTTTTGGTATCAGCTGTATTATTAATATTGCTAGAAGAATGATGACTATCATCCACGTTTGACTGTAACGACATAATTTCCAACTTTACCTATTGGTATGACCAAAGACGAACTGATTTTGAGTATTTACCGCTTATTCGTAACTACCTGTACGTTAATCTAAGAGCCACTAATCATTGATAGCTATTAATTATTAAGAGTTACTAATTATTAAGAGCTATCATTAGCTACTTAGTATCACCGTAAGCATAACTATAGTGATAACTATACTTATCCATTAAGCCTTGTTGTACATCGTTCAAAATAATACCGTCTACTTGCATATTGGCTTTATGCATTTGTTTGACCGCGTAGGTGACCTGACCTTCTATTGACTTATCATAGCGTGTGACCATCAGCACCTTATCAGCACTTTGCGCTAATATAAGTGAATCTGACGCAGCCAGTACTGGTGGTGAATCGATGACGATATAATCGTATTGCGTCTTAAGTACGGTCATTAACTGCGCAAACCTCTCGCTCATGAGAAGCGAGGCTGGATTATGCGGATGTCGACCACGCGGTATAAAATCAATATCACTGATACCTGTCGGATGAATAAAGCTGTCAATGCTTGGATCGGCAATAGGCTGTACTGGCGTGGCTTTTTCCAGTTTATTCAAACGGCTGTGTCCTTCCGTCAAATAATCAGCCAGACCATTGTCTTGACTTAAGTTGAACATCTTATGCAGCTCACCTAAGCGCATATCTCCATCGATCACCAACACCTTCTTGTTCAACTGAGCAAATACTTCTGCTAGGTTAGCACTGATAAATGATTTACCCACACCTGGGCTCTCTCCTGTCACCAAGATAATCTTGCCCTCGTGACTGAACTGCATACCATTATTGTCGTTATTACCCTCAAACACACTAGTCTGTTTCGGCATTGAGAAAACCAGACTTGTTCTCAGGCTTTTTATGGCTTCATAACTTAAACTATTGTGATCAACATGAGCCAATAAACGCATACTTGCTTGCTTATTTTTGCCGATCCTTGATAGCAAAGGTGAGCGCGGTATCGTAGCAACTACTGGGATACCAGTTTTTACTTCTATACGTTCAGGGTCTTTGACTACATTTCTGAGTAGGTTTTTCAGCAGCACTAGCATTGTGCCCAACATTGCACCTAACAATAACGCCAATACGATTATTTGTAGCTTCTTAGGTGCGATGGCTTTATACGTACTAATCGGTAAATCGACAATACGTGCAAAGCCAATTTGGCCTGCTTTCACGATTTTAAGTTGTTCATAGTTTTTGAGTAGCGTCAGATAGATCTCTCTATTGATCGCCGTATCTTCTGATAGTTTCAAGAACTCTCTTTGAATCTCAGGTAAGCCAGCTATCGTACTATCGATGTCTCGTTTTCGACTATTGAGCACGGCGAGTTGCTCATTGATTTGTACAACCAATGGATGCTCATTGGTATAGTACGTAGTCAGGTCTGCTTTTTTTAGTTTTAACTCATTGAGCTGTGTATCGATTTGCGAATTTTCTGTCAGCAGTAGTTCAGCTTCTTTGGCCACATCGATGGTGCCATACTCTTTACGAAATTCATTAAAAATCGCCTCAGAACTCTCGAGTTTGTCTTTGAGCGCTGGTATCTGAGTTTCCATAAAGGTCAGCGTTTTAGTGGTTTCTTCTGAGCCACGTGATTGGTTTTGCTCAATATAAGAAAGCACGATTTGATTCAGCACGTTTGTGACTTGCTCTTGACTATTACCAGTCATGGACAGCTGAATAATACCTGTTTGCTTGCCTTGCTCCACTACAGATAACGCACTATTGATACTGTCTGTGGTCGCTTTCAACGATTGCTTACTGATTGCTATCGGGTAGCTCTCATCAGGTAGCTCATTGACTGTAATATGTATCTGGCCATCGTTACCACGGAACTTATGCGCTTGACCGATTTGACCTTTAAACTCATCAAAGCCATCTGTCAACACAAACCCTGTCTCTGACTTGGTTAGCGTAAATGGGCGATTTAAATAAGCGCGTGATACATCAAACTGACTGACTTGTACACGGCCCTGCTCGCTATCCAAAGACACTCCTTCTGGAGTGTTGATTTGACTATCAATGCGATTGGTTTTGATTTTATCTACAGCCCCAATGTTAGGGTCAGCGAGCTTGATACGTAAATGTAATAGCGTAACTACGGGCTCTAGAATCATCCGCGATCTGATCAGCTCAGCTTCAGTCTGGGCCTTACTCGCTTCAGAGCCTACTAACTCAGAAATACTCTCACCCAACGCTGCGATACCTTGACTGTTTTCTTCAATCTGTATTAGCGCATCCGATTTAAAGGTAGGATTAACATAGCGACTATACAAAACCCCAATGACTAAGCCTAATAGTGCAAAGAACAGTACGATCTTCCAGCCACGCAATAACACCCAAAGCAGTGCCATCAGATCGATTTCGTCATCGTCTTTTTCAATAGTGTTTTTAGATGTATTCGATGAATCTTTAATCATAAAGGTTAGTTCATTAAAGTGAGATAGAGGCTTATTTATTGCCAGTGTTTCTGTATCGAACCAATGATAGTAAATGCTTAGCTAATCTTATTGGCCCATGGTTTCAGACTGTCAAAAATATCTTGCCGAGTGTCTTCAAATACTGAGAGCTCGTGGCGATATGGATCAGCAATATCTTGATCAATCCAATGACCAATTCGGAAGGTTTTGCCGCGGCAATGTGGCCAACGGTCCTCAATCCATTTACTCTGATTATCAGACATTGTCAAAATCAGATCAGCACGCATCACTAACGTCTCATCAATCTGTTTGGCAATATGCTCAGACATATCTATACCTAGCGCTGACATAACCGCTAAGGCATTGGCGTCAGCACCGTTACCAACCACGGCAGACAGCCCAGCAGAGTCGATCGTTTTATGAGGATATTGCTGCGCTAATACCGCTTTAGCAATAGGGCTACGACAGATATTGCCAACACAAACTACCAAAATATTTTCAAACGCCATAATAACTATCCACTATTTCAAACAATGACTCATTACCGTCAGTCGCTATCCTATTAATAACTCTTTTACTAGGTCTAGATACGCTAGCAGCTATAAAGTTGTGAAGCTTTTGATAGCTGTCGTTGATGGTAATATTGAGCTGATAACTCGGTTCCAACGTGTCAAGCCAGTAGGATCAACATACAAAATATCATTTGGTTGCATCTCAAAACGGTTGGCAATGGCAAGATTAGTAATGGTTTGCATATCGATGTAGTAGATATTGGTACGCTGATACTCAGGGTTGTCACGCACGACATATATTTTTGCCGCATTGGCTGTGACAGGGTTCAACCCTCTGGTCTCACCCATTACCTGTGCTAAGCTCAACCCTTGCTCTAAGATCGGTACTGGCTCTACTTGACCGAACTCACCTAATACATAGACTTGATTGCGGCTTTGGCTGTTGACATGAATAGAGTCACCATCTTGGATATAGATCTGATTACCTGATGAGCCTATTTGACGTAAGGTTTGTAGCCCGATGTTATAGTTGCGGCCATTACGGTTGAGGACGATACTATTTGAATCACCTGTCTCTGTCGCGCCGCCCGCTTTTGATATCGCACTGTACAGCGATACAGGAGCGTCATCTATTGTGAACTCACCAGGCTGTCTGACTTCACCATCGATAAAGAATTTATTACCACGGTAATTAATAATTTTTACTTGCGGATCTGAATATTTTAGATAACGTTGCAGCTTGCTCTGTAGCGAGGCCGTAAACTGCGGCACACTCAAGCCTGAGGCTTTTACTCTCCCTACTAAAGGAAACTGTACAAAGCCTTGCTGGTCTACCGGATATCCTGACGCGTAGGGATTGCTACTACTTGACACTGCAATAGGCGTCATATCTGGATAACCAATCAAATTAATGCTTAGAATATCTCCGCTAGAGATGCGATATTCCATCTTTTTTGAGCTATTAATCAGCTGATAAATATCTTTATTAGGGCGACTTACTTGAGGCGCTGGTAATGTTGTTAGGTTTAGCGGCTGAATATTAAACTGTAAACCATTTTCAGCAGTAAAGTCTCCTACTGGTGGTAGGTCTCCGGCTTGTAGCCCAGAATTAATAGTTGTTGTAGCACATCCAGCGGACCACAAGACAGCAAGCAACAAACTTGATGCACTCAATAATTTAAAAGATTGGCCCATAATAAAACCCTTCAGAACATGACACTATGCAGTGGTAAGCAGTAGCTATAAAAATTAGCTGCTACAAGAGCAGCTGAAACATCAATGAAAACCTAAACAAAAGATTCCTAATGAATATTTTTAAATACGAAAAAAGAACACTATTCTATCATGTATTTACGTATTTCGTACATTAATTACAATAAAAACTATAATATTAACATGAGGATTCCTCTTTTGTATTAACTTTATTTGGAAAAAAATTTAATGAAAAACAATATATTACCTATTAGCCATATTATAAATATTCTGATACTAACTTACTTGCTAAGCAATAAGTATGACCAAATTCTGAATGAACAAGTGTTAACAATAAAATTAAAAAAGCCTCACTACTCTCGTTTGGAGTAACGAGGCTTTTTCTATAAACCTTACCGATATTAATAACTTTCGAAATGTATTTTGAATACAATTATGTATAACTATTCAATCAGATATCTGCCATAAAGAATTTAGATAACTCCCAAGAATAAGGAATATCTTAAATGATTGAAGATAGCCCTTTATTTCGTGGTAATTGTAAACAGCAATGCTACTCACCTTACGAAATAGTCTTTCACCTTACTCAGCATCATCTAGTAGTTGATTCAGCGCGTCCACCATCGGATCATCAATGATGCTGTTTTCTACATAGCTGATTATCTCATCTACAGTCGTCAGATCCATTTCACGAATGCCCAAACTGGCTAGTTGCGCATTAATAGACGCTAAGCTATCGTTATCCTCAGAATCATCTAATAATTCTTCTTCGAATCTACCTCTGACAAACCAATACATTCTTTCTAGTACAGTATCTTGTTTGGTCAAAGTAGAATAACCATCACCATAGATAAATAGATTGAAATGATAAGGTATCTCTATATCATTGAGGAAAAAGGTACGCTGGCACTCTAATGTGTAGGCTCGAATCTCTTCATTTTCAGCACTTTCATCATTTTTGTTGTCTTCATCATATTCAATTGCCTCTTCTATCAACTTACCTAATATCTGATAATCGCCGACTTTGATTTTATGGTTATAAATGATGGCAGAATCTGCAATTGCATCAAAAATAATGGCACTGACATCTAAGATATGGTTGTCGATATCATAGAACGCTTTTAGCGCTGGCAAAAACTCTGTTAGCTCTTCTTCCGGCACTTGAATGAGAAACTGCTGCTCGTATATTTTAATCATATCTTCAGGAGCATAGGTATTAGCAGTATCAGTCTCGTTTCTACCTGTCGGCTGCAAGGGTAAAAAATTATACGGGTTATGTTTGGTCATTCAGGACTGCCTTTTTACTTAAGTTAAATTTATTAAATATCTGCATTGCTCAATCTAAGAGTCTTTGAGCACGCTGCTATTTTTCAGTATCAATTCTCAGCACCAACAGACTTTAGTCTTGATAAGCGTATTGTCTCTTATTGGAGTAATTTTAGATAGACAGTTATAAATATACAAGTTTAATCAATCAGTTTTAGACAAGCAGTCTGGATAACACAGACTAAGTTGCATCATCGGTTTGCTCTCCCGTAATGATCCCAACGAGTAGCATCTTATCTATTGGAGAGAAAATTTGTAAACTCGTATCCAGATGCGATGCCAGTGATGTCTTCAGTCTTAGCCTCGCATATATGTAATATCACAACCTATGAAAACAAAAGCTAATTGATGCGTTTTTAGCGGTACTAGAAGATGAAAAAGTCACGAGGTGCTCAATGACGCTCTCTCCTTACGCATGCTTTTTGATATTTTTATAGGGTTTATCAGTCGACTTGGGTTAAACGCATATCATTCACCAAAAAGCCCCACAATAAAGTGAGGCTTTTTCGTATTTATTTTTCAATTAATGCGACTATTCAATCAATGTAATTAACAGTACGCGCTTCTTATACACTCAATACTGTTTAGATACTGCTAGATTTTGGTAATCCATACTCTGCATGGTCGACCACATGGTTGTTTTTTTCGATAGTCAGTCGATAGCTCTTTATAATACCGTCGTATGGCAAACTATACTCATACTGCTGATAGTGCTCGCAGATACTATCTTGAATCACTGACTCACGTGCAGCATCGTCTAGTTTGGCAAAACCGCTAGGCAGGTGTACTTGCGCAAAACGTGAAGCTGCACCGCGAGACATCCAATTATTTGCACTCGTAAATGTAAAATCCACTTCCGCTCGTAAGCTATACTTAGGTAGCGTATGAGAGCAATTTGCCAAGTCATATTTAATCTGCGCAATATCTTCTGCGAATGGCTGATACGGTATTTCGAGTACGGCAAACAGCTTCGCTAAAAATTCATCAGCAGTAAAGTATTTATCCATGTAGCTACCATCAAGCCCTAAATACCTATTAGACAACACATGGCGCAGGCGGTCGTAGGCAGGTATGGTATGTTTAAGAGGATAGCCCATTTGCTTGACGATATCTTGCGGGCGCAGCTCAAGCGACTCTATTTGATTGATAATATGTTGCGCTAGAGAATGACGTGGATGATAACGACGGGTATATTTAGATGGATTAGCAATGTGGCTCATGATATTGAACACCTTAGACTCCTGTAACTCCGACGAAAAAGTATGATATAGGCCCAAATAGGGAAAAAATCAGGCACAAATGAGTTTGTCGGAGTACAGGCTCATGCGCTTTACCAGAGTTGTTTTATATCGTGCTGGAAGTTGCAAGGTTTGTCACACAGCCATTAGACTATTGTCATGGTCGGCGATAACAAAACTGTTAAACCCACGATAGATCGTGCAACGATGATAGCACATCAGGCGATAGAAAATAAATACTGATATTTGTGACCGTTTGTGAATAATTATTTTTCACTCTGGTCACTCAAATTTGAACGTATCCATGCATCGCTTATTCATATGCTAAAAGAAGCTAAATATTGAAAACGTCAACATTAAAGCATTGAAGGATGTGCTTGCTAACCTAACGGTTAACATCAACAACTATTCGACCACGCACCTTACCATCTAATAACTCGCTGGCTGTCGGAATGACTTCGCTTAGACCAATCTCTCTGGTAATTGCTTCTAGTTGTGTCATATCCAAACTCGTGCTCAAGCGCTGCCATGCTTCTACGCGCTCATCGTAAGGTCGCGTCACGCTATTGATACCAAGCAAGCTGACACCGCGTAAAATAAAAGGAGCAACAGTAGCAGGGAAATCCATGCCTTGAGCCAGTCCGCAGGTAGCGACTAAACCATCCTCACACGTACTGGCACAAACGTTGGCCAGCGTATGACTACCAACAGAATCAATTGCAGCGGCCCATCTCTCCTTACCAAGCGCACGTCCTGGATTACTCAGCTCATTACGGTCAATGATCGTCGTTGCACCAAGGTTTTTTAAGTATTCTGCTTCCTCTAGGCGACCCGTGGAAGCGGTAACAGAGTAACCTTGGTTTGCTAATAGCGCTATAGCAAAGCTACCAACGCCGCCATTGGCACCAGTCACCAATACTTCGCCATTCTCTGGTGTGAGTCCATGACGCTCTAATGCGATTAGACAAAGCATCGCTGTGTATCCCGCGGTGCCTATCGCCATCGCTTGACGCTCAGTCATCGATTCAGGAAGCGGGATAAGCCAGTCACCGTTTAACCGTGCTTTTTGAGACAGTCCGCCCCAATATTTCTCACCCACGCTCCAACCATTTAACAACACCTTGTCGCCAGCTTTGTAGCGAGGATGGCTGCTTGTTTCAACAGTGCCTGCTAAATCAATCCCTGGAACCATAGGAAATGTGCGTACCACAGGGCTACGACCCGTGATAGCCAATCCATCTTTGTAGTTGAGCGTGCTATATGCCACACGAACCGTAACATCCCCTTCTGGCAATTGCGTGTCCTGTATCTCAGTCAGATTAGACTGATAAGCACCGTCATTTTTTTCAATTAATATTGCATTAAACATAATCGCTCCTATTTAGACCAATCGTCTATAAATGAGTAAAAATAATTTAGACCGGTCGTCTAAAAATATAGATAAAAAATTACTTCTGTATTCCTGCTATAAAACCTTGGAAAAAAGTATCTAACGGATTGACATCTTGCACCAACTTAGCACGCAAAACCGCACCTTCCCATCCAATCCAAAAGAAAGCAGCAAGCTCATCACAATCACTATTAGAATGTATCTGCCCTTGTTGCACTGCTAGGCGCAAACAAGCCGCTAAACGCTTCTGCCAATCAAGCAATATACCTTCTAGCTCACAACGAAAGCTCTCAGGTAATACAACAATCTCTTGGCCCAAGTTGCCTACTAAACAGCCACGTCGAAATTCATGCTTGATCATTCCTGACTTAGCATCTTCAACAAAGTCACTAATACGCTGCATAGGAGACACTTGCTCGTTTAAAAAACAATGGTCCAGCTTGCGAGCAAAATACAACGAGTACTGCCGTAATACTTCCTGTCCAAACGCTTCTTTATTTTTGAAGTAATTGTAGAAAGAGCCCTTAGGCACATTGATGCGTTTGAGTATGGCATCAATACCAGTGGTCGCAAAGCCCTGCTCTGTCAGCATCTCCATCCCAGATCTTAAAAGAGCCTCACGGGTATCCGTAAACTCTCGTTCAACATTAGGTGGACGCCCTCGACGGGCTTTTGGCTTAGTAATTGTCATTCATAGATATTATGACCGATCGTCTTTAATGTCAATCGATTATTTTTAGAGGTCTGTTTATTCAGCATTCACTGTAATTGTTTAACTGTTTTTGCTATTACTCAGTAGCCTCTTTCTCTTTAAAACCTTCTAACAAGTGCTCGATTAACAATCATTATCAAAAAACATCTTTCACGATCGACGTTGGCTTGCTATCTTGCCTCGCAACTCTTGTATTCTAATTAAACCTGCCCCACTTTGACCTATCACACGTAGTATCTGCATCTGTATTGGATTTTATGACACATAACCTTGAAGCCAGCTCAAACGCTCGCCGAACTCAGTATTTTCAAGTATTTTTGATGGGCGTTAGTGCCTTTATTATGAACACCACAGAATTTGTTCCTGTGGCGCTGTTGAGTGACATTGCCCAAGACTTCTCTATTACGACGGCAGAAACTGGCTGGATGTTGACACTCTATGCTTGGATTGTCGCGGCGATGTCATTACCACTAATGCTACTGACCAGTCGATTTGAGCGCAAACGCTTGCTCTTGGGGCTTTTTGCCGTCTTCATTGCCAGTCACGTACTGTCTGTATTTGCGTGGAGCTTTAACGTGCTGCTTATTAGTCGGATTGGGATTGCCTTATCGCATGCGATATTTTGGTCGATCACAGCCGCAATCGCGATACGTGTCGCACCTGAAGGCAAAAAAGCCATGGCGCTTAGCGTACTGGCGACTGGTACATCGTTAGCAATGGTGTTAGGTGTACCGCTAGGACGTTTGGTTGGGCAATGGTTTGGCTGGCGGGCGACATTTGGCGGTATTGGCGTCATCGCCTTAGTTGTATTTATTCTACAAGCGAGACTCTTACCAACATTGCCGAGTATGTTTGAAGGGTCCTTTAGAAAGATTCCAGAGCTACTTAAAAACCCATTATTGGTCTGTCTATACCTGCTTATTTTATTGGTCTTTACAGCGCACTACACAGCTTATTCTTATATAGAGCCATTTATGCGCCAAGTCGGTAATATCAGTGAAAATGCTGCTACTTTTGTACTTCTATTATTTGGTGCAGCAGGAATTGTAGGTAGTGTAATTTTCAGTCGTTGGGGCGACAAATTCAATACCAAATTGATGCTGATATCGACCATATTGATGCTTGTCTCTATGCTTGCACTATTGCTAGCAGTGACCTCTGTATGGGCGCTCAGCTTTATCGCTTTGCTTTGGGGTGCAGCGCTCATGCTACTGATTATCTCAATGCAGGCCAAAGTCATCATGGTCGATGTCAATGCGCAAGACATGCTGATGTCGATGTTCTCAGGTATTATTAATTTGGGAATTGGTACGGGTGCACTATTCGGTGGTTATGCCGTGACGCACATATCACTATCTAGCGTAGGATACACGGGTGCTGCCATCGCAGTGGTGGCGTTACTTTTAATGCTATTTATGATCAAGCGCTTTCCCGAACTAAGTAAGCGACTTGGCTAAATAATAAGCCTATATTAAAGTGTAGCCAAAAAATAGTAGTCGAGAAGTAACCGTCAGAAAGTAACAAGCAGAATAATGCCAGCCATCTAAATGGGCTGACATTTTCTTTATGTATACATACAAAAATGTAGCCTATAAATCATTTCAAGGATTTTCTACACACTCATTGAACGGACGTTCATGTACAGCTATACTAATTTTATTGGACATAAGTATACTTAGGATATAAACGTACTTAGCGAAAAGTTGATAAATACTAAGCACAAAAGGATGAGTGTAAAATGGATAATATTCAAAACAAGGAAGTTGTTGCCTACGATCTAAATTTATTTACGACGTGCATTGTGAGCTTTCAACTTATTGGAGATTCATGATGCCTGATGGAATGAGCCAACAAGACAGTCCAGATCAAGGAAATTCAGATAACACTGCACCCCTTAAACTAGGCAGATTACATTACGCTTGGATCGTTGCTGCGACAGGATCTGTAGCCATGTTCTGTGGACTTGGATTAGGTCGATTCGCATTTGGCATGTTACTACCGTCCATGTCATCTTCTTTAGGATTAAGTTACACACAAAGTGGTCTATTGGGATTCGCTAACCTAATAGGATATCTCGTTGCAGTTATGCTTAGCCCATTAGTTCTACCTCGGCTTGGTACCCGCAATACTGCGACGATAAACCTTGTCTTGATTGCCATCTCTATGCTCGGTATGGCTTTTACTACAAACTTTCCTATGCTTTGTGCACTCTATGTCTTGACGGGTATCGGTAGTGGCGGCGTAGTTTTACCAATGATGAGTGTCATGTCGCATTGGTTTTTTCCTTCGCACCGCGGTCTTGCTCTGGGGTTAGTCATGGCAGGGCCTGGATTTGGTATCATTTTGTCAGGCTTTGTCGTACCCAGGCTATTACCCATCTCTAGCCTACTATCTTGGCAGACAGGCTGGCTAATTTTTTCCGTGATTAACATTGCAGTCGCTTGGCTTACTTTTATGTTGATTCGCAATCATCCAAACGATGTTAGCCAAGACCCTTTTGGACGTACACCCACACTACCTGTTAAAAACAATCAAAAGCTAGAACGTAGTAATATTAAGCTGCTCGTACATTTGGGGATCATTTTTGCCATCTATGGTGCCACTTACATGGTTTACGTCACCTTTATCGTCACCAGTATGGTTAGCTCGTATCAATTAAATGAAGCGACTGCAGGTGAAATTTGGGCGTGGATTGGGTTACTTAGCATGTTCTCAGGTATATTGTTTGGCTGGATTTCTGATCATATTGGCAGACGCCTTGGTCTTGCATTGGCCTTCTTCTTCCTTGCTATCGCTTATCTTTTGGTCGGGCTTACTGACTGGAGTCTGGGACTGTATTCATCCATTATTCTGTTTGGCTTAGTGGTTTGGAGTGTTCCTGTTATTATGTCTGCCTCAGCGGGAGACTACTTCGGGCCTGCGGCGGCAGCAAGCGCACTCGCGGCGCTGACTTTTGCGTTTTCAGGAGGACAAGCTCTCGGACCAGTAGTAGCAGGCTATCTCGCAGAAATCACTGGGGACTTTAGTATCAGTTATATGACATCTGGTATCGCCGCCTTTGTAGCACTTGGACTTGCTCTATTATTACGCCCACAGAAACAACCTTAGCTTTAGTCGATATAAAGTCGATACTGATGTCTATGCTGAATAAATAGTCATATAAAAGTTAAATACCTATAAAAGCGCTGTATAGAGGTACGTAAAATATAATATTAGTAAGATAGTATAGTTTTTAATATTTACTGCACTTTTTAATACTCTAAAGACTTACTCAAGTGAGGCCAGATTATTGAAATTTCGCAATCAAAACGATTGCTAGCATTCTAAAAAGTGGTTACACTCGATTAATAAATTATTACATTGTTGACAAGGAAGTCACTATGCCTCGTAATACCTCACGTTCTAAAATTAGCCATAACACTCTTAAAACTTTTACCAAAAGCATGCTGGCTATCAGCCTATCTATAGCTGGTATTGCTCACGCAAATGCCTATGACAGCGTTACTTTTTTTGGTGATAGCCTGACCGATGGGGGCTATTTTAGTCCCCTTACTCAAGGACCGCTAGGGTTTGAAGAATCAGGTCAGTTCACTACCAATCCTGACAATACATGGGCGACCTCATTCGCTGAGCAACTGGGCACAACATCTACCGCCAATACTTTTGATGGTAGTCAAACTGGTAATAACTATGCGATCGGCGGGGCAAGAGCAGGTGTAGATGTCACAGCTTTTGGTATTCCAGTAGCTTCTGCCAATAGCCAAGTCGATAGTTATCTTGCCAATAACAAAGTAGACCCTAATGGCCTATATGTCGTTTGGGCAGGTGCCAATGACTTGCTTGCGGCGGCTGAAAATCCTACTGATGCCCAAGCGACCATACTTGGGGCAGTAGCTAGCCAGACCGAAACGATTAATACATTAAAGGACAACGGTGCTAAATATATTTTAGTACCCAATATTCCTGATGTCGGTCTAACCCCTAGATTTACCCCAGACCCTGATCTAGAAGGTCAAAACCTTATAGATGCATTAACAGCCCAAGCATCTGCAACTGGTGCGGCCAGTCTCTACAATCAATTCATGCTCAGTGCCGCCGAAAATACTGGAGCAAATATCATACCGCTAGATATGTTTAGCTTGACAAGAGAGATCACCGCGTCGCCTGCTCAGTATGGCTTTACTAATGTGACCGATGAAGCCTGCGGTGACAACAATAGCTCTCTAACTTGTGGTCGTGACACTCTCGTAGAAACAGATGCTAATGAAACCTACTTCTTTTCTGATGGTATCCATCCAACCGGTAAAGCGCATCAAATGATTGCTGACTATGCAAATGCTGTCGTTACTGCACCTAGCCGAATCGGTGTCTTACCACATATTGCGACCACAACTGGACTAGCAACCAATGAGCTCTTACAGTCGCACATCAACCAAATCCAAAGCAGTGATCAAAAACCTGCCCGTACACTATGGGCCGTCGGTGAAGTCGCTAATCAAGAAATTGCAGGGTTTGATGGTGATGATAATACCCAAGTATTGCTTGGTGTGGATTTTGCTCATCCTAACTCAGCCAATGCAGTGACAGGCTTATACGGTAACATCACTCAAAAAGAGTTTGATAATTCAGGTGTTAACACTGGTCTAGATAACATCGATCTAGGAGAGGTCGGTTTCGGTGTCTATCATAGCAATAAATTTGGTGGCTTAGAGATCAATAGTGCGGCAGGCTTTGGCAACATGGAAGTTGATGTCACACGCGCCGTTACGCTTGGCACTAGCAGACAGCAGTTCAAATCAAACGCTGATGGTAAGCGCTATTATGCCAACTTGCAGGCAGGCTATCCGATGCAAATGAGCAGTATTGCCGTCACACCTTATATTGGTGCAACAGCAAGCCGCATAAAAATTGATGGGCTCAAGGAAAAAGAAATGTCTGGCGTTGCCATGCAGTTCGATGAGCAGAAATATTCTACAACATATGGCAAGCTTGGACTCAAAGCCAATCATACCTTAACGGAGAACCTAAACTTATTTGGTGATATTCACTACCAAAAGCAGCTAAGTGACAATCGTGAAGCAGTAACCGCACGTTTGAATACACTACCAAATATCAGCTTTGAAACGCCTATCATCGAAACTGATGATGATAATGTTGCCATGACACTTGGCTTATCTAGAAGCTTTGGCCTATTGAACGCCAATGCTGGTGTCACACATTCACAAGGTGATGACGACGATTCAACCAGCTTATTCGTTGGACTTAATGGTGCATTCTAAATAAATAGTTAATCTAGAATAACGGTATAGGCAACCAACTATTGCCTATACCGATTTACAATTAAAAATTGCGACAACCTAACCTACTATCACTGATACTTTATAAACTTGCTGCCACAAAATTCCTCAACACCAAACTCTAATATAGCAAATTCTCTAAAAGTCCACTTTACCGCGCAAAGCCTTTGTTTTGCCGCGCTGAGTTTTTTTATCCACTCGTTTACGTTTGGCATTTCTACTTGGCCTGGTAGGCTTTCTGGTTTTATTGATATAAGTGGCTTTGGTTATAAAGCTTTGCAAACGTTCAAGTGCATCTATTTTGTTGCGCTCTTGTGTTCGAAATTGCTGCGCCTTGATGATTAGCACGCCTTCTTTGGTTATTCGGCTGTCTTTACTATTTAGCAATCGCTGCTTGTACTCATCATTCAGACTTGAGTTATTGATATCAAAACGCAGGTGAATGGCAGAAGATACTTTGTTGACATTCTGCCCACCTGCGCCTTGCGCTCGTATGGCGCTGACTTCCACCTCATTATCATTGAGGCTAATATTGTTGTTAATAAAAATCATAATGTGCTTTTATCGAATATGAATGGCTATGGTTCATGATAAAGCATCATATAGTCAACCCTCTATAAATTAGGTACGGTGTCAGTCTCGCTTAGTATACTGCTTGTAATGCTTTCACTCGGCTTCCTGATATCCAAGTTATATTGAACCGACTATAGATTGGTCTGCTACTTTGCCAACAGTTGACAACAACGTTCAACCACTGGTGCGTCGACAGCTTTTAGACGCTTACTATTAGAGATAACGATGATATATTTGCAAAGTTTTTGTAGCTCTACTTTGAATTATTAGGATTCAGATTTTTTAACATTTAGCGAATCGCTTTCGATAAGACCGTCTACCAGATTGATAGTCCGATCACAGGATGCGGATAGACGTGGATCATGGGTGACTAGCAATACACCACAATCACGCTCGCGGTTGACTTTGCGAAACAACTCGAACACTTCGGCAGCCGTTACCGTATCTAGATTACCTGTGGGTTCATCCGCTAATAATAATGCAGGCTCAGTTATCAGTGCGCGAGCAATAGCCACTCGTTGTTGCTGACCACCTGAAAGCTCATTTGGTTTGGTATTCGCGAACTTCTCTAAACCCACTGAAGCCAGTAACTCACGCGCTTTTTGTATGGCAGATTGATTCGGGCGACCCTTGGTCAGCATTAATGGCATTAACACGTTATCTAACGCAGTAAATGCTTGAATAAGATGATGAAACTGAAAAACAAAGCCAATACTATTACCTCGTAGTGCCGTGCGACCAGCATCATCCATCTTGCTCGTTGCCTGCCCGAGTAGATACAGTTCACCACTAGTAGGTGTATCCAGTAAACCAAGCACATTCAATAGGGTGCTTTTGCCAGAGCCAGAAGGCCCAATTAGCGCCGCAAAGTCATCATTATCGATACGTAAATCGATACCATGTAGCACCTCAATCTCATTGGGCTGGCCGATGTTATAAGATTTTTTTAGCGCCTCTAAACGCAGCACTTCATGAGAGTTATTATTAGACATAACGAATAGCCACCACTGGGTCCAATGCGGCAGCTCGGCGCGCTGGTATCGCCGCTGCCAATATACCGGTTAACGTCGCTAGCAACATAGCCAGCAAGACAAGCTCTATAGACACTGGAATATAAAACAAACTTGGGCCAAAAGTGTTAAATGCCCACACCAGCACATAACTCACCACACTACCCAAAACAGATCCTAGCAAACCAAACACAGCGCCCTGAATCAAAAATATCCATAATATCTGCTGACGAGTGGCACCAATTGCACGCAAAATCCCAATTTCTCGAGTACGCTGTACCACACTGACGGATAGTACGCTCGCAATGCCAAAGGCGACTGAAATACCCACAAATACAATAATCATATTGGTAGATAAGCTCTGCGCTGAAAGACCACTCATTAATTGGGCGTTGGTCTCAATCCAACTCTCTGCCTGTAGCGATGTCAATCGCCCTACTTGTTCAGCGATATTGTCTGCCTCAAAAATATCTGCAACCGTCAGATCTATCACCGTAACGCCGCCTGGTAGGCTTAATAATGATTGTGCTTGTTTTAAATCTAGATAGACATAACGCGCGTCCAGCTCTCGAACACCCAATTCAAATATACCAGCCACATTTACCACAGTATTGTCCTGCTGACCTGTATCTAATCGCAGCTTGCTACCCACTTGCACACCGAGATTTTTGGCAAGCTCGCTACCGATGAGCACATTATCAGCACCGATTCGCAGATCGCCACTGATTAGATACTCGTCAAGCGGTATGATTTTTTGGTAACGCTCAAGCTCAGTACCGATCAAGACCACCGACTCTAAGGCTTCTCCTCGCCGAACGAACGCAGGCCCTGATACCACAGGTGAAACTGCCGTCAAAAATGGCAGTTGATCAAGAGTATCGGTAATCTGCTGCCAGTTATTGATAGATCGTAACCGCTGAGGGCGCTTGTCTTCTTGCACCAGCTGTACGGTACCCGCTGCTACTGGTGCCACTAGGTTTGTTTCATCTGGCGATACCAATTGAATGTGGGATTGACTACCAAGCGTGCTATCAATCAGATTGGTCTGTAAACCTTGAATCAAGGCTGTGATAAATACAATAACAGCCACACCGATGGCCACACCCACAGTGATCATCAGTGACTGTACCCGCCCTTCACGCAAAAAACTGAGCGCAATGACGGCATTGATCCATAGTCGCCCAAAAAATATTTTCACGTTGTGGCCACCGATGCTTTATCGCTAGCCGCTGAGTCGTCATGGTTGTTCGAAGCCTTATCTTTAGAAACATTATTTTTAGAAGCATTGCTGTTTGAAGGATTATTAGACGAAGCATTGCTGTTCAAAACATTGTTAGACGAATCGCTGCTAGTCAGATTGCTACTAATAACAAGCGGCATCTCTTTCGATTCCGTGCGTACTCGCTCACCATCGGCTAATGACAAGGTCGCATCAGCCAATACTTGGTCGCCCTCACTTAATCCTGAAACCACTTCGGACATTGCCAAGCCGCGTAGCCCTAACGTTATTTTTTGACGTTGTACTTTGCCATCACGTAGTAATCGTACTTGAGCTGTATCTTTTTGAATATTTGTTAAAGCATCATTCGGAATGACCAACGCTTGTGCGCGTCGACCTGTTTCGATATTCACAGAAACGGTCATGTCTTGCCGTAAAGACTCAGGCACTGGATCAACTGACAGTCTAACTTCAACCGTACCACGCTCAGAATCAATACTTGGCGCTATAAAATCAATACGAGTGGGAAAAGGCTGATCCGGATAAGCATCGGCAATAGCGACTGCCTCTTGCTCTAATGCCAAACGTGATAAGTTGCGCTCATCAAGCGGCACATGAATTTCTGTATTGCCAGCAAGCGCGATGGTGAATAATGTTTTGCTTGGCTGTACCAAGTCACCTGGTTCGACATCACGTGTGAGTACCGTGCCAGCTACCTTGCTACGTACTTTAGTCTTATCGAGCTGAGCTTGCAATACCGCGATACGCTCACGTATTAACACTTCTTCAACACCGCCAGCGGCTAATGCCTTAACTCTTAGACGCGCAGCTTTTAGGTCGTTACCTGCTTGGCTTTGTGCCTGTTTTGCTTGCTCCAACTCTTCATCCGAGATGGCTGAAATCGCTGCCAACTCACGGCGACGTGCCACATCACGAGTCGCTTGTGCCAGCTGCACTTCAGCTTTGGATAGCTCTACCATGGCTTGTGGGCGTCTACTGCTCACTAGCTCAGCCAGTTCAGCCTCTACTTGACGTACTTGTGCAGCCACATCGTCTGAGCTGAGTACCAATAATAAGTCACCTTTTGCTACTTGGTCACCTTCTTGTACCAAGCGCTCAAGCACCACTCCGGTCACCTCACTACCGATTTGCGTGCGTGATGTCGTCACGACACGTCCAGTTGCAACCACTGTTTGCACGAGCAGCATAGGGGTGATGGTATAGCTAGGTAATAGTGGGCCTCGCCATGCACGAAATATAACAAAACCAACTGCAACTATTAGCAGCAAAATCACAATCAAATACTTATAGTTGATAGCGCGCAATGAACTTCTCCGATTTTGAGTAAGAGCGTCTCATACTGACGGGCAATATAATCTATGTAGAAATATTCTATACAAAATAATATCGAGTGATAAAATCATTATATCAATAATAATAGTGTTGATTTAACAAAGTTTACCTACTTATCTAATAGTTGACGACAACGCTCAATCACTGGCGCATCAACCATCTCTTCATCTATCTTAAAAACTGCCTGCCCGCTGCGCTCATACTCCTCGACCACACGCTGAGCAAATAACAGTGCCTCATCTGTCGGTTGTAATGCTTTTTGCACGATTGCTACCTGCTTGGGGTGAATACAAAGCATCCCTGACATTCCCATCTGTGACCATAACTGCACTCGACTGATCAACCCTACTTCATTATTGAAGTTAGGATAAATGGTATCGATAGGCGGCGATAATTGGTGCACTTTTGACGTCAGGATTAGTTGATAGCGGATTTGATTAGCGATGATATCTGCGGCAGGCGTTGCTACTTGTACTTGCAAATCGTTGCACAAATCTAGAAATCCATAACTGAATGCGGCCAAGCCGACTGCTTTTGCCATACTATCGAGTTTATACAATCCAATAGCACTCTCAATCAATGTAATCACGGGTAAATTGGTCAGCTGATGTACACTCTCTATATCGGACGCTTCCTCAGCTTTGGCCAACAATACGCCAGCCAGATTAGGCATCGTCTGACAGAGCACTATATCTTTAAAGAACGCTTCGCTACTTGCCTTATTAATGCGAACCCAAACTGGCTGATAGTCAGCACTGTTATGATATTGCTGCAATGCTTCACGTGCGGATGCTTTATCTTCTGGCGCAACGGCATCCTCTAAATCGACAATAACTGCGTCTGCCCCACTAGCAAAGGCTTTGGCTACTCTATCAATGCGAGTCGCTGGTACAAACAACCATGTTTTATTTTGAGAAATCGTTTTTATTTTTTGATTAACAACTGAATCCATGCGTAACTCCATTATATTGCCCAAGTGACTTTATACTATCCAAGCGACTTTTAGCATCTATATTATGCCACTATACAGCTGATGCTCATTTAAAATTAGCAATTTATTTGTTAGTGAAAAACCAAGAGTATTTAGACATTTCATCACAAAAACAAATCAAAAAAAACCGCATGGAATTTAATCTCATGCGGTTATTGATCGTGACTTTCTTATGTAGCCGTTCCATAGATTAGCGATTAAGCCAACATACCACCATCGACAACGATAGTCGCGCCTGTGGTATAGCTTGAAGCGTCAGATACTAAGTACAACACTGTGCCAGCCATTTCATCAGGATTTGCAACGCGCCCTAGCGGAATAGCATGCAGTGCCATATTTAAGACTTTGTCATTGGTTGTCAATGCAGAAGCAAACTTGGTATCTGTTAGGCCCGGTAATAGCGCATTGACTCGAATATTGAGTGGGCCACATTCTTTGGCAAAGGCTTTGGTCATGCTGATGACTGCAGCTTTGGTGATTGAGTAGATGCCTTGCTTATCACCCGCTACTAATCCATTGACTGATGCGGTATTTAAAATGACACCGCCACCTTGCTCTTTCATCATTTTGCCAGCAGCCGTCGACATAAAGAAGTAACCACGGATATTAACTTCAACCGTTTTATCAAAAGCGGCTAAGTCTGTATCTAAGATATGACCATAGTACGGGTTGGCGGCAGCGTTATTGACTAGGATATCAATTTGACCAAATTCACTTTTAATATGCTCAAAAATCGCATCAATTTGCTCCATTTCACCTACGTGACAAGCAAAAGCACTAGCTTTATGACCATCAGCTTTAATGCTATCAGCGACTGCTTGGCAAGCATCAATTTTACGGCTAGAGACAATCACATGTGCGCCTCTAGATGCCAATAGACGAGCAATAGACTCACCAATACCACGGCTGGCACCCGTTACTAGAGCAACCTTACCGGTTAAATCAAATAAATCTTTCATCATTATTCCTTATACTTTTATAAATTGTCTATTTTTGAGTATTCGTTTCTAAGCACTACTGAACCATTGAAGACAGATAATCGCTGTTAGATATAACAGCGATTATCGCGCACTAGCCAATTGAACAAGGAGCACTCAACGATCGCGGTTACGCTAGCATACCACCATCTAAGGTAAAGGCATGACCATTCATGAAGCTGCTTTCATCGCTGGCAAGCCACGCAATCGCATTAGAAATTTCATTCACGTTTCCTAATCGGCGTAGCGGACTGGCCTTAATTGTTGCTTGCTGCGTACGCTCATCCATGGTCGCCATGGTATTACGGACCATTGGTGTATCAATAAAGCTTGGACATACCGCATTGAAGCGGATATTGGCGCGGGCATATTCATGGGCAGCAGATTTAGTAAGCCCCATCACCCCATGTTTGGCCGCACTATAAGCTGATATCATCGGCGCTGAACGTAGGCCTGCAATAGATGCCACATTGATCACATGGCCACCGCCATTGGGTAGCATACATTTTACGGCTGCACGCATACAGTGCCAGACACCTTTTAAATTCACGGCGATATTGCGATCAAATTCCTCTTCGCTCAGCTCATGCATGGGTGAAGGCTTGTGATCGATACCAGCATTGTTTATCACAACATCTAGGCCACCAAGCGTCTCCACTGCAAAGTCAAATAACGCGCGTACTTCATCACCGCTAGTCACGTCCACTTTTTTGAAGGCAATACTATTGCCAGCATCTTGACCTTGTTTGGCAACCGCCTCTCCCATCTCTTCTGCCATATCACCAATGACAACTTTAGCGCCGCGACTGGCAAGCAATAGCGCACTTGCTGCACCGATGCCTGATGCACCACCCGTGATCAAAATTCGTTTGCCAGCCACATCTGATGCAATTCCGTTTGTATTCAGTGTCATGATCTATCCCTCTACCTTAAGTACTAGTTTGCCGAAGTTTTCACCGTTAAAGAGCATCATCAAAGTATCAGGGAACGTCTCGATACCCTCAACGATATGATCTTTTACTTTCATATCACCTGAATGAATCCAGCCAGCAATCTCTTTCATGGCGATTGGATATTCTTTGATATTATCGAACACCACAATGCCTTCCATACGAGCACGGTTTACGAGTAATGATAAATAGTTCGATGGACCTTTTACTTCTGTAGTGTTGTTGTACTGACTAATCGCACCACAAATAACGATACGCGCATGTAGATTAATCTGAGTAAGCACATCATTTAAGATATCACCGCCTACATTATCAAAGTACACATCGACACCGTCTGGACAAGTTTTTTTCAGTGCTTTTTTGACATCTTCGTTTTTGTAATCAATCGTTGCATCAAACCCAAGCTCATCGACTAAGAATTTGCATTTCTCAGCGCCGCCCGCAATACCAACAACGCGGCAGCCTTTAATTTTGGCAATCTGACCAACCAAGCTACCAACGGCACCAGCAGCTCCTGACACTACTACCGTTTCGCCTGCTTTTGGCTGACCTGTTTTTAGAAGACCGAAATACCCTGTCATACCTGGCATACCTAGTACGCCTAAGTAGTAAGAAAGTGGTGCTAAGCTTGGATCAACTTTATGCAGATTAGTACCATTACTGACGGCATATGACTGCACGCCATCGTGACCTGCGACATAATCTCCAACGGCAAATTTCTCATGCTTACTTTCAATCACTTCGCCCACAGTGCCGGCGCGCATAACTTCACCAATTTGTACTGGTGCGATATAAGATTTGGCATCATTTAGCCAGCCACGCATTGCTGGATCGATAGAGATGTATTCAACCTTAATCAGTAGCTGACCATCGGTAATAGTAGGAACTTCTGTCTCAGTGTAATCCCAAGTCTCAGCACTAGGCGCGCCAACAGGTCTTGCCTTTAATCGCCATTGTTTATTTATTGCTGTCATGTCTCTTTCCTTAGAGTTGCTTTTAGAGTCGTCTTTAGAACCAATCCGCTTGCATATCAGTGCAAACCGAGTTGGTATTGGTTAAAATTTCGATGTCACGTTTAACTAATGGTAGTTCCCAATCGATAAAGTATTTGGCCGCTTGTATCTTGCCTTTATAAAAATTCTGCTGCTCAACATCTTGCGTCGTACTTAATAGCTGCTCAGCTTTACTGGCTTGGCGAATCCAAATCCAGCTCAATACAATTGAGGCAAAAATGTTCATCAGCGCTTGAGCGTTACCAGTCAGGGTCAGTGCTTCTTCTGTCTGTAGAACTTTGCCTAAATGCACAAGCACTTCATGCAACTGACCCATATAAGGCATTAGCTTACCTGCAAGCTGTGCGCTCTCAGGCGTAGTGATGCTTTCTAAATCTTGTGTAATCTCACGTTTTAGAATCTGAATACCAAGACCACCTTTTTGCCATAACTTACGGAATGACAAATCTAGCGCCTGCACACCATTTGTACCTTCATGAATAGGATTTAGACGGTTATCACGCCAAAACTGCTCAGCTTGATATTCACGCGTATAGCCTGCGCCGCCCAATACTTGAATACCTAAATCGTTGGCTTTCGGGCCATATTCAGATGGCCATGCTTTTAGCACTGGCGTTAGCAGATCTAATAATTCTGTTAGCTCGTTTTTTAGCGTCTCGTCTTCACAAGTATTGATACGGTCAATGAGGTTTGAGCCGTATAAGCACAATGAGATGCCACCTTCTGAGTAGGCTTTTTGCGCCAGTAGCATGCGCTTTACGTCACCATGCTGAATAATAGCCGTTGCATCATCTTCAGGCTTATTATTTGGCTCGATGCGACCTTGTGTACGGTCTTTGGCATAATCTAGCGAATACTGATAGCCGCGATAGCCAATCATAGAAGCACCGAAACCAACTGCGATACGCGCTTCATTCATCATTTTGAACATATAACGCAAACCGAAATGTTCTTCGCCGATTAAATAACCATGACAGTCACCTTCATCGCCAAAGCTCAAGGCGGTAGAAGTTGCACCCCTATAACCAAGCTTATGAATCAGGCCAGTTAGATGTACATCGTTGCGCTCGCCAACAGACAAATCATCGTTTAAGCGATACTTAGGCACCGCAAATAAAGAGATACCTTTGACGCCGCCTGGACCACCGGGCACTTTGGCTAATACTAGATGCACGATATTGTCAGACAACTCATGATCACCTGCTGAAATATAAATCTTGCTACCTTTGACACGGTACGAGCCATCATCTTGTTTTAAAGCGATGGTTTTGATATCGGCAAGTGATGAACCAGCATGCGGCTCGGTCAGTGCCATGGTGCCGGTGAACTCACCTGTTAGCATGCGCGGCATAAATGCTGCTTTAATCTCGTCACTAGCAAAGTGTGAGATAACGTTAATGGCCGCTGTGGTCAAAAATGGATAGGCAGTCGTTGATGGGTTGGCTGCCATAAAATAACCTGCCACGGCTGTCATAACCGTTTCAGGCAATTGCATGCCACCGTCTTCGAAGCTGTAACGACCTGCGATAAAACCGGACTCACGGAACGCATCAAAGGCGACTTTTACATCGTTTAGCATGCTGACTTTTTTACCATCAAACTGCGGCTCGTTCTTATCTGCAATATGGTTGTGTGGCAAAAACAAATCTGTCGCAATCTTATTTGCTGTCTCCAGCACAGCATCAAATGTCTCGCGGCTATGCTCTGAAAATTTTGCATGCTCGGTCAGTGTTTCTGTACCTAGCACGTCATACAATTGGAACGGTAATTCGAAATCGTTTAGGAGGGTATCTGCGGCCATAGTATTCTCGTTAACTGATTAAATGTGGTTATCAATTGATATTAGTCTAATTTGATACATGTCCGTATTGTCATTTATGACATAATTATGGTCAAATAAGACATTAAGAGAGTATGTAATTGGCTAAAATTGACCAAATAATGGCTGTTTTGGTAAGTACAGCAAAGGAAACGAGTGACTTATGCCCTATTTCAAACCTTTTAAAATGATTATTCTTGGATTCGATGGCGTTCTCGGCAGTGTACTCTCTGGCGCATTGGACTTGTTTTCATTCACAGGAGTCAGCTGGCAACGCTTTTCAAATGAATCTGTAGAACCACGATTTAATGTACAGATCGCAAGCTTGGGTGGTGGTGATATTAGGTGCAGCAATCGGCTAATCATGCAGGCCCACTGCGATATCAGGGACGTAACAGAGTGCGACTTATTGCTTGTACCCACCATTGGAGATTCTATTGATAAAGTGTTGAAACAAAACAGTGAGCTATTGCCACACTTAGTACGGCTTGCGAATACCAAGGCAGATATAGCAAGTAACTGTAGTGGTGCATTTTTTTTGGCAAAGGCGGGATTGTTAGATCATAAGATAGCCACCACTCACTGGGGCTATGCCAATAAGTTTAAGGCAGACTTTCCATTGGTGGACTTACAAGAAAATCAGTTTGTGACCCATTCCAGAAGCGAGTTCACCAATCAATCAGGCAATATATTCTGTGCAGCAGGCGGTAGTGCTTTTTATGATTTGGGGTTACTGTTGATTGAACGTTACTGCGGACGTGAGATTTCTACCCAAGTGGCAAAAACCCAGATTATCGATAGCAAACGAGGCAGTCAAAACAGCTATACCAATGTGACCTTGCATAAACCACATTCAGACCACGTAATCAAACAAGTACAAGAATATATCGAAGAGAACTTCCAGCATTCTTTGCAGGTTAGCAGACTAGC
>NZ_JBQSVK010000016.1:0-63679 GCF_052376195.1 Psychrobacter sp. AOP7-B1-25 | reverse complement strand
GATACAAGAGGTTCATTCCTATCAAATACAGTGCCTTTTTTATAAATGTACAAAATAGTTATTGGTACACCGACATATTACTTATTGTCTTCCATTAAAGGGCTGTCATACTGTTTGTTGCTCTTAGCGATATTATGCGGATCATGGTCTTCCGTAGCCCTTTCTGCTGCAGATGGATTTGCTTTCTGCAATGCATCGTCAGGGACAATACCATTATTGTCATCTGCATCTTTCAAATTAGGATCACTTTTGACACTTTCATTATGTGAGTTATTCATTGGTACTCCCTACTATGGTAACTGCTTGGCTAATCTAAAAAATATTAATCATAAGCAAGCACTCATTAATCACTGTGCAAATAAATTTGGGTTGCATCTTATATTCAATGCCTAGCTTCTCTCTATCCGTTTTTTATTCTTAGTATGTTTTACACTTACTTAATCTTTTTCATCAGGGTTTAAGATACGAGTCTGCGCATTGTCGATATTGGCATAACGATTCAAATCATTAATAGCCTCACTCTTGGGCGCTGCACTACCGACAGTCTCTTCATTTATATTGTCGTCGAATGCGGTACTACCTTCTTGATCACGGCGGTCTGGCTGACGTGCTGGATTATCATTGTCATTCACATGCTCTGAGTCCACTACAGATTCATCAAAAGTATCCGTTCCTTTATCCTCAGTAGTATTTTTCTCAATTGCACTGTGATCATCAGGTCCTAGTACCTTCGTGTTGCTTACCACTGTGTCTTTGGCTTTCATTACTATGTCCTCGTTTTGTATTTATAATTTTGTCTATTTGGTTGGCCCACTCTTATCTATAGATCTTTACTCGTTGCCTTTTTGGCTCAAGTCGTAGGCACTCAGTTCTGCTGCGTTTTTGCCGCCAGCAGCAAGGTCTTCTTCTTTACGTGGATCCGCATACACCTCATCGGTCTCTTGCGAATCTTGCTCAGGTCCATCGATCTCAGGTTTGTGCTTGCGACCTGCATAGCTATCTTTTGTATTTTCTAATTCATTAGCAGCAGGATCATCCACGATTACTTTTTCTTCCGTTTCTGTTGCTACTGGTTTTTGCATAGTCATGGCGTGTCCCTCGCTTTATCATTTGTTTTTATTATCTATTAGGTTATCTACTGGGTCAGTATTCTAATCGTTGTAAATTACTTATCAGTGCGTAGGTCATCATCAATAAAAGGCGTTTGCTCTTCTTCGTTCAATGATTCAGGGGCGTCGACTTTTTTGTTTTCTGCTAAGTTGTTTTCAACTTTCTGCCCATTTACATGTTCTGCAGCTTGCTTGATATCCGAGTTATCATTGTTAGTAGTACTCATAATCATTTCCTATTCTTATAATTTAATTAAATGGTTTTGAAACACTAAATATATACATCTTAAACTTGTACCGACGCCCAAAGAAGTAACCAATAATTAGTAAGTAGCGTCATAGTTGACATCAATTATAGGTATGACCTTGGGTAATGCACCAGTGTACTGCCGTATCAATATGTGAATAATTGTGAGGTTGCAAGACAGTTTGTAACTTTTGCAGTGAGTAAGCACAAAAAAACCAAGCATCAGTATTTACCAATGCTTGGTTAGATAGATAATCAAATCGCTAAAAATCAGCTAAAGGCAATCCTAGGAATTAGCTAGACTCTCCCACACGATTGATCGTCTTTAACAAATGATCTTGTGCGACATGTGGCTCCTCTCCTGCTGCTGGCTGTAACTGCTGCCAAACGCCATTGCCATCAAGTGTCCATGCTTGCGTATTGTCTTGTAAGTAGTTAATCAAGCCATCTTGATAAATCTGCTTAAACAATTTTTTATTCTCAATCGGGAATGCCACTTCCACGCGATGAAACAAGTTACGATCCATCCAGTCTGCACTACCGCAGTATAGACGCTCATCGCCGTTATTATAAAAATAATAAACGCGCGTGTGCTCCAAAAACCGTCCGATAACAGAGCGTACCGTTATATTTTCAGAGAGTCCTTTCACTTGCGGACGTAGACAACACATAGACCGCAAAATCAGCTCAATTTTCACACCTGCTTGCGATGCATCATACAACCTATCAATGAGTCGACGCTCTGTTAGTGCGTTGGTTTTGATAATAATATGAGTCTGTTTGCCTGCTTTGGCATGAGCGATTTCATCATCGATAAAACTCATCAACTTCTCGTGCAAAGTAAACGGTGCATGTAGCAGCTTTTTAAGGTTAGCAGGTTTACCCATTCCTGTCAGTTCTTGGAAAATTTTGTGAACATCTTCTGAGATATCAGGATCGGCACTGAATAGACCATAATCTGTGTAAACCTTGGCGTTAGCCGCATGATAGTTACCCGTACCTAAATGTACATAACGGCGAATCCTATCACCCTCGCGGCGTACGATTAGCATGAGCTTGGCATGGGTCTTATAACCGACGATACCGTAGACCACCACCGCGCCAGCTTCTTGTAAATAATTGGCAACCGCAATGTTAGACGCCTCATCGAAACGCGCACGCAGCTCGATGACAGCCGTGACTTCTTTACCATTGCGAGCAGCAGCAGCAAGTGCTTTGACGATTTCTGAATTGGTACCTGAACGATATAACGTTTGTTTAATCGCCAATACTTTGGGATCGCTAGCAGCTTGCCAAAGCAAATTGATAATTGGAGAAAAGGCGTGGAAAGGATGATGAACCAATACATCGCTTTTACGCATGGCAGCAAACATACTGGTCGATTTGTCTGATTTATCCATTTCTCGGCGAAATGCTTTTGGCACGACATGAGTAAATGGCTGATAGCGCAGCGCAGGAATATTAAAGTCAAACAGCAGGCGCGTTAAATTGACAGGGCCATTGACACGATATAGCTGATTGTCGTGTAGCTCAAACTCATTAAGCAGATATTCACTGATATGTGTTGGACATTCAGTTGTCACCTCGAGACGCACTTTATCACCGAAACGGCGGTTTTCAAGCTCACCCTCTAGCGCCTTGGCAATATCTTCGACATCATCAGCCAAATCTAAATCGGCATTACGTGTCAGCCTAAATTGGTGACAGCCTGTCACACTCATTCCAGGGAATAGCTCACCGATATGCTCATGAATGATAGCAGATAGCATGACGTGATGTTCTTTTCCACCAGTCAGATCATCTGGCAGACGAATCACGCGCGGTAGACTACGCGGCGCAGGTACAATCGCTAAGTTGATATCGCGACCAAAGGCATCTTTGCCTTCCAATGTGGCAATAAAATTTAAGCTTTTATTCACAAGACGCGGGAACGGATGCGCCGGATCAATGCTAATCGGTGTCAATACGGGTACGACTTGCTCGGTAAAATAGCGCTTCATCCATGCAGACTGCTCAGCGTTTAGCTCATCACGTTTGAGATAGCGAATATCCTCTAATGCAAGCGCTGGCAAGATATCTTCATTGAGAATCCGATATTGTTCATTAATGGCAGCATGCGTAATAATAGATATCTCGTTTAGCACTTCGCTAGGGCGCATGCCATGGGCGCTGGTCGATACATCACCGATATTAAGCTTTTGCATGATGCCAGCGACACGAATCTCAAAAAACTCATCGAGATTGGATGAAAAAATAATTAGGAAAAATAAGCGCTCAAGCAATGGATGGCGAGAACTAGATGCCTGTGCTAAGACGCGAAGGTGGAACTGTAATAAAGATAAATCACGATTGATATAACTACTGGGTGAATAGCTGCCGTCTTCTGAGCGTTGCCATTCGACGTCAGCTAACTCATTCTGGCTATTATCTATACTCATATCTTTATTAATACTTTTATTAGCGCCCTCGTTCACACTATTAACGTCAACCATATCGTTAACATCATCGCCCTGATTACCAGTCATCTCTACCACGTCACTACTCCTTTTGCGTTATCGATACGCCATTATCTTATATAGTTCTGTCTTTATTAGAGCGTGTTCTTCTTATACTATTTTTAAAATGAGGACACGCCCTAGTGTTATTTGAAATATCTAGCCTACAACATCCTAGCCTAAAATATAGCCCACCCCTAAGACTTTATATTTACGAAGAGGCTTGCGGTAATACGGCATTTTTCATGCGTTTCTTAATAATGGCTTGCTTATTGCGTAAACGTCTATCGCCTTGATTGTCTTCGTAGTACTTTGGATTGGTGAGCATCGCAATGAGAAGTGCTGACTCATCTCGGTTTAGATTGGCCGCAGACTTGTCAAAATAATGATGCGCTGCTGCATCAATACCATAGATACCATTGCCAAACTCTGCCACATTCAGGTAAGCGGTCATGATACGCTGCTTGTCCCATAGTGTTTCAATCATTACGGTGATAATCGCCTCTTCACCTTTACGGACATAAGAGCGATGCGAAGTTAAGAACAAGTTTTTTGCCAATTGCTGAGTAATCGTTGAACCACCCGCAGAGGTTTTACCTGTCTCCTCGTTTTTTTTCATTGCCGCTTCAATACCTTTCATATCGAAACCGCTATGCTGACTAAACGTCGAATCCTCGCTCACAATCGCTGCTTGCTTGGCAGACTTAGCAATCGCATCGTACTCAGCCCATGTCTGGGTGACCGTGCCGCCTGTCAGGCGATGCGTCAACATAAACATACTGTTGTTAATTGGCTGCGTTTTCCAAATTAATAGTAGGCCAACGACCAAAATATGGAATGCGACAACCAGTAACATAATTGCCAATAACAGTCGTTTGATAAATGTGCCAAAACTTGCCATGCGCGATATCCGAGTGGTTAAAAAAGTAATAAGATAAGATAGATACTCTATTGATAACTATAAAACATCAACTAAAAATCAATGATTTTAAACGGGCTGTTTATAGTTATTTATCAACTGCTGATCATCGGCCATTAATAACAATCAATAGCAGGTCATCTTACCTAATCTCACAATCGCTGTCATTATTTACCCCATTTCTTTATGATGTAATGACCGTTAAAATATTTTGCGTTTTAGACAAGCGCGTGATAATAGTCAGCGCGTTGCAATCAGTATGAAAATAAGAGACTACCCATGCATGATGATATAGAAGTATTACGAGCGCGTGTTATTTCAGAAAATCCAAGCCTAGACACCGTTGATAACGACAATCAATGGTGGCTACTGGGCACAGCGGGCTGTCACTTATGTGATGTCGCTGAACAAATAATCACACAGTTTCAGGCAGTACAACCAATTAGCTATCAATATGTCGATATTGCAGACTTTGATGAAGCGCTCATGATGAAGTTTGCTACGACTATTCCTGTGATTTTGACGCCATCCAAACGATTAGACTATCCGTTTTCGGTGATGGACTTGCAGCAACTGCTCGCTTAATAAAATTAGGTCTATAATAAAGACGTTCTATTACGATGATAAAGTGGTGAGAAATCATGAAAGAATTAAAGCCTGTCTTAAAAAAAATAACAGAAATCGAAGACCTACGCCGTGTCGCTGAACGCAAAGTACCGCGTATGTTTTACGATTACGTCGACTCAGGCTCATGGACTGAGACCACATATCGTAATAACGAAACTGACTTTGACCGTATTAAACTACGCCAGCGAGTATTGGTCGATATGGACAACCGCAGTCTGGCAACAAATATGATTGGCGAGTCCGTCAATATGCCAGTCGCCATCGCCCCAACTGGGTTTACAGGTATGATGTGGGCGGATGGTGAGATTCATGCCGCGCGTGCCGCTGAAAAGTTTGGTGTGCCCTTCTCGCTTTCGACCATGAGCATCTGTTCTATCGAAGATATCGCGACGCATACCAGCAAGCCGTTTTGGTTTCAGTTATATGTCATGCGTGACCAAGACTATGTGGCCAGATTGATTCAACGGGCAAAAGATGCCAACTGCTCGGCGCTGATCCTCACAGCTGACTTACAAGTGCTCGGTCAACGCCATAAAGATATCAAAAATGGCTTATCTGCACCGCCTAGACCGACCCTTACCAATATCATGAACCTAATGACTAAGCCGCAGTGGTGTATGAACATGCTAGGCACCAAACGCCATACCTTTGGCAATATCGTAGGTCATGCGAAAGGTGTTGATGACTTGTCCTCTCTAACTGCTTGGACAGAAGAGCAGTTTGATCCGCGTTTGAGCTGGGATGACGTAGCCCGTATCAAAGACATGTGGGGCGGCAAACTCATCATCAAAGGTATCATGGAACCTGAAGATGCCATTATGGCTACTCGTAGCGGTGCCGATGCGCTGGTCGTCTCAAACCATGGTGGTCGTCAATTGGATGGCGCATTGTCTTCTATTGCTGCGCTGTCCGATATTGTACAAGCTGTCCATGCTGAAGATAGCGATATCGAGGTGTGGCTAGACAGTGGCATTCGCTCTGGTCAAGATGTGCTAAAAGCTATTTCATTGGGCGCGAAAGGCACGATGATTGGGCGCGCTTTCCTCTATGGATTGGGCGCTTACGGTGAAGATGGTGTACGCCGCGCGCTTGAAATTATCTATAAAGAGTGTGATCTATCAATGGCGTTCTGCGGTCATACCGACATCAATAAAGTCACGGATGATATCTTGGTCAAAGGTACTTATGAGAACCTTAAAATTGGTAGGTTTTAGAACTAGCCGTTTTTAAGAACTTTCGATTTCTAAGAGCTAGCTAGCTTTAAAAGCTATCAGTCATCAAGGCTATCAGAACTTGTACCATGATGACCTGCGGATACATAACATTATCTGATCATACCCTTTATACTATATATACAACATTTTGATGATATCTCGCTTTTATGACCATTCAACAATTACTAAAAACCGCACCTGTCACTACGCTGTTATTAGCCAGTTTTATCGGGCTATTTATTATGCAGATATTGACAGGTGTCGATGCCAATAACCCCTCTACAGAGGCACTGCTCAAATGGGGTGCCAATGCATTACCTTTTACCATGAATGATGATCCATGGCGATTAGTCAGTAGTGCGTTTTTGCACATTGGTCTGATGCATTTGTTGTTTAATGGGTTTGCCATGTACTTCTTTGGGCAGATTGCCGAGCCGATGTTTGGCTCAGCCAAGTTTTTGGCTTTATTTTTACTGGCGGCAGTCGGTGGTAATTTACTCAACAGCTATGTCACATGGCAAAGTATTTTGGATGGTACAGGACAGCCTGGCCTATCAGCTGGCGCCTCGGGCGGTATCATGGGTATTGGTGCGGCATTACTGATCGCGGCATTATTTAAAATATCGATCAATGGCATGATACTCAACCTCAAAAGTCTCATATTTATTATGGGCATCAACCTCATCTATGGGTTTGCCGTACCAGGTATTGATAATGCAGGACATATCGGTGGCGCAATCACAGGACTGGTGATCGCGTTGGCTTTTGCCATTAGCTATCGTCAGCGCTTGGCTATCGATATACAAAATGCAGCTACTCAGCAAGCTCAACGTGTCCACGCTTATCAAACCACCTATCACTACGGTAACCAAGACGGCAATCAATACAAGAGTCAGTATAATGACCCACTCAATCACTCAGACCGTTATGGCAGTAGCTCCATCGATCAAGATGTCATTAATCAAAGTGCTGAGTTAGATAATTATGATACGGCTATGCCAAATGTACGCGGCAATGTAGACAACAGCACTGCTACCTATTCAGCATCGGATAATAGCGCAACTCATCGCATCGCCGAGCCCAAAGAACCTGTAAAACCCTCATTTATCTGGCAGCTGTTACCATGGTTTACGATGCTACTTATTAGCATTGGTTTTGTCTGGTGGTGGCAAGATATTCATCATCAATTGCTGCAAGTACTAAAAGCCATTGAGTAAATGCTCATACTTATCTATTATTGCTATATAGTTCCCAAAAACAGCATACTGACTAATATTACGGATTCGTTTTATTAACTGTCCTTTTGAATACGCATCGCCTAATCGCACCACTCAGTTATCTATACTCACTCATGAGACCCAATTATGTTAAAACTTGCAGCGCTACCTAATATCTCTACACGTACTATGTTTAGCGCGTTCACCGCTACTGCACTATTTAGTGTGGCTAGCATGTCTAACGCCGCACTTTTTAATGATAACTTGCCGACTGACAAAGACGCTGTCCTTAGCGTTGGGGTTAATGTCATGGCGGTCAACTCAGCCTATGATCTCGAAGACAATACTGAAGTGCGCGTGCTACCAGGTGCATTTTATGACAACAATAGAGTCTATGTACGCGGTGCACAAGCTGGTACGTATCTGATCAATGACGGCGTTAATCAGTTGTCGGCTTATGCAAAGCTTGCAGGTTCTGAGTTTGAACCTGATGATGCCAATGATGCACTTCAAGGTTTGGATAAGCGTAAACCCTCAGCAGAAGCAGGTCTAAGCTATCAACGTCGTATCGCTATCGGCGGCATCCGCGCGCAGTTCGGTACTGATGTGTTGGATCGTAGTGATGGTAATACAGCTCGCTTGACCTACCTTACGAGATTTAGCAAAAACAAGCTGACCGTCTATCCAAGCATTGGTTTTGAATATCATGATGCCGACTACAACGAATACTACTATGGCGTGAGTGATGAAGAGTCAGCAGAAACAGGCGTTGCTGCTTATAAGTCTAACTCTAGCTTGAACCCGTATATCAACATTAGCGCCAACTATGACTTCAATGAGCGCTTTGCAGGATTTGCCAATCAAAGCCTGAGCTATGTACCAAATGAGCAATACGATAGCCCAATGGTTGACTCACGTACGGAGTCAACAACGACGCTTGGTTTGCTATATAAGTTCTAATTAAGCCTAAATTGTCATAAAAAAAGACCTTACCGCGTAATGTGGTAAGGTCTTTTTTATTGAATAGCTCTAGATGCAAGGCGCGCCCAGAAAATATCTCATTTTTTTAATTTTCAATTGGTTTGTGAGTTTTCTGGCTAATTGCAGATATTCTTTTAAATAGAAATTTATGTAATGGATTCTATTTACAGTCTCAACTACCTTTGTTTCTATTGACTGTGAACACCATTCTATTAAAGTCACTACTACTTTCAAATTTAAAGGTTGCTCTATCAGTATCATATTTCAAGCCATCCTCATCAAAATCGTGAGCACTTAAATTTCCCCACATGTCTTCATAGCAAATGGAAAACACTTTATAGTCAAGCTCTTTACCACTGAGTAAATAATCTCCAAAGCTTTTCTGAGAAAGAGTATTAGATATTCCTGAAAAAAGAGATAGCATTACATCGTTATCACTAGTGGACTCAATACCATACCATCTATGAACTATAAATTTAATCTCACTATATTTAACTCCATTGATCGTAAGTTCGTTCTTATCTAGATTGTTTATATTATTATCCATCTGAATAAAGTTTTTAATGAAGGCAGCGAACTCTGCTCTACTCATTCTTGATAAAAGTTCATTGTTTGTAACCGATTCACGAAAAGCATCAAAGGCATCTTGAAGTGTGGAACCGTCTGATTTGTCCAATAGCTTAACAAAGTCGCTATTACTCATCTGATCTTTAAGATAATGTTCTGACTTATGTTTAAAGTAATAGCACTTGTCAGCAACACATAAAGCTATTAAGTTCGGTTTAGTATAAAAAGCACTTTCGTTTTTTTTATAGCGTACTAGTTCACTACCTTTAATATCGCTAGAGAATGAAAACAATACAGTAGGTGAAGTACCTCCAATTGATGCAAATCTTTCAAACTTATCAATAGTTGTTTTAAGTTCTTTAGAGTTCAACGTACTCTTAACTTCGAAAATATACTTCACAGCTTCTATAGGGACAAAAGTTAAATCCTCTTTTATATATGGAGGAAGTATTTCATCATTGTATATTAGAATATCACTTTCATTTGATTGATCACCTTTGGAATTTTCTGTAACGCCTTTAGTAAGCTTAAACTTCTGAGGAATTACATCTTTTATTAGTAATAATATGCCATTTTCATTCAATCCACCCTTTATTCCTTGATGTCTGACATTCTTATTTACCTCAAACTCACCTTTTAGGTTGTTTATTTTATTATTAAATGACTTAGAGATAATGCTCATACTGAAAGACCTTGAAAATGGATAATGCTGATGATTATTCTATAATATCACTGTTGATAATTATAATCTCCATTTACAATGCAGACATAAATACTAACTCTTCGTAACAAGACTTTTTAACTCTAATTAAAGATGTATCCTGCTAGTTTATATGAGCAAAAATTAGAATTAAGTCTAAGAATGTAATCAAAAAAAGACCTTGCCATATTACATGACAAGGTCTTTTTTATTTCTAACTTCTCAATGGAATCTAAGCATTACTTTTTAAATACGCTAACATAGTGTCCGCATCTGATACTTCAAATGGATCTATTGGACAGTTATCGCCAAAATCAGCTTCTTTAAAGACTTTTTTAACTTCTTTATTGTCGACAACCATCGAATAACGCCATGAGCGCATACCAAAGCCAACATTGCTTTTATCAACAAGCATGCCCATTTTACGAGTGAACTCACCATTACCATCAGGAAGTAAGAAAACGTTTTCACGGTTTTGCTTTAGACCCCATTGGTACATGACGAACGCATCATTGACAGAGATGCAAACTATTTCATCTACGCCCAATGCCTTGAACTCATTATAAAGCTCTTCATAACGAGGCAGATGGCTGGTTGAACAAGTTGGCGTAAAAGCACCTGGTAGAGAAAACACTACCACTTTTTTATTGGCAAATAACTCATCTGTGGTTAGGTCATACCATGTGAATGGGTTGTCACCGCCAATAGAGTCATCACGAACACGAGTTTTAAAAGTCATATCAGGAACATGGGTAATCATTATTTACTCCGATTTAGGTTATTGTCTTTTTTTCTAAAATCCTGCATATATATGATAATAGTTATACTGGTCCATAAGCAATCTTTGAGATTACATCCCCTATATAAAATATAAAGCTAGCTTGACAAGTATAGACCAAAAAAAAACCTTGCCATATTCTCTTATAACTCTTATAAGAAGTGACAAGGTCTTTTTATTTCTAAATTCTCAGTGAAACAAATATGACACTACCGGAAAGACGTATACAAATGGTACGGATCGTACATCAAGCAAATCTAACGCCGTAGCAGGTCCTTATTTGGTCTACTGCTTACTTAGGGTTCACCATATCAGCAGGAATAACCCACTCATCAAACTGAGCTTCAGTTAATAGCTCCAGCTCAACCGCAACTTGCTTCAAGGTTTTGTTTTCTTTATAAGCCGTCTTAGCGATTTTCGCTGCATTTTCATAACCAACATGACGGTTCAATGACGTTACTAGCATCAATGAATTGTGCAAGAAGTCATCAATTTTGTCTTTTACTGGCTCGATACCCACTGCACAGTTGTCGTTGAAGCTATTGCACGCATCGCCAAGCAGTTTAATAGACTGTAACAAGTTAAACGCGATCACTGGCTTATAAACGTTTAGCTCAAAGTTACCTGATGCACCAGCCATGCTGATAGTCGTGTCGTTACCCATGACCTGAGCGACAGCCATGGTCATTGCTTCTGACTGAGTTGGGTTCACTTTGCCTGGCATGATAGAAGAGCCTGGCTCATTTTCAGGAATCGTCAACTCGCCCAGACCACAGCGAGGACCTGATGCTAACCAACGTACATCGTTAGCGATTTTGTTTAAGCTCGCTGCTAGCGTTTTTAGGGCGCCTGATACAAATACTTCAGCATCACGAGCGGCTAATGCTTCAAACTTGTTCGGTGAGGTAACGAATGGCAAGCCAGTCAAGGTTGATAACTGCTCAGCCGCTGTTACTGCATAATCAGGATGGGCGTTTAGACCAGTACCAACCGCAGTACCGCCTAATGGCAATTCATACAGGCCTTGTAGCGCGTTATCGATACGAGTCAATGCATGGTCAAGTTGGCTCACATAGCCGCTGAACTCTTGGCCTAGGGTCAAAGGCGTCGCGTCTTGCAAATGCGTACGACCGATTTTTACGATGCTATCGAATTCTTTGGCTTTTGCCGCTAATGTATCGCGTAGTGCTGTTACCGCTGGAATCAGCAAGCTATTGATCTGACGAGCAGCCGCCACACGGATTGCTGTTGGGAAGCTGTCGTTGGTAGACTGTGCATGGTTTACATGGTCATTTGGGTGAATTGGCGTGTAGCTGCCACGCTCAGAACCAGCGATCTCGTTAGCACGGTTGGCAAGTACTTCGTTCATGTTCATGTTTGACTGTGTGCCAGAACCTGTCTGCCATACGACCAACGGGAATTGATCAGTTAAACCACCATTGATGATTTCGTCAGCGGCTTGTACGATTAGATCACGCTTGTCGCCTTCGATACGCTCTAGGCTTGCATTGGTAATCGCAGCGGCTTTTTTGACCATTGCCATCGCTTCAATCATTGGACGCGGCAAAGTCTCGCCACCGATTTTGAAGTTTTGACGGCTACGCTGCGTTTGCGCACCCCAATAAGCATCAACTGGGACTTCCACATTTCCCATAGTGTCTTTTTCGGTACGAGTTGCCTGATTCTGTGTCGACATAACTACCCTCTTTGCTGGTTTGTTGTTAGATAATTGAACGATAAAAAGTGCAACAGCTGCTGCACACAAACGGAAATACGATGTAAAGTGGCGTTATGATAGCATGACTAAGGCGTGTTGAATATTCACAAATCGCCTTGAGCGATACCCAAAAACGAATGTCTAAAAACGCCTGTCAGCACCAATCTGACATTTCATTGGATAAGATACCTATGCACCTTGAAACCACTTACCCTAAATCAATACTACCTGAGCAAAATAGTCTTGATTCAAAAAATTTTGATTTAAAGAATACTGAGTCATCCAAACCTATAATTAGTAATCCACCTAGACGGCAATTTACTCGCCAGCGTCGCCAGTTAAATGACGGTGAACGTAGACAATACGCTCTGTCTGCAAGCTTGCATCTGTCTAAGTTACAGCAGAGACTACCAAAAAACGCACGTATTGGATTGTATTACGATGGCTTTGGTGAGTTACCTACCCAGCCACTGCTAGATTGGTGCAGACGCTTAGGCTATCTACCTTATTTACCAGTGGTCGGCTCACTCGGTCGTACTAGCAATGGCAATGATGATAAACGCCTGCGCTTTGTGCCTATTTATCACACAAAATTACTCAATGTACCGACGCGCATTCATCAATTAGGCATGAAACAAAACCACAGTCGTGCCCTGCTATGGGCGTCAGAACTAGACGTGATTATTTGTCCACTAGTGGCGGTAGACGTAAACGGCAACCGTATGGGTATGGGTGGCGGCTTTTACGATACGACGCTTGGTAACAGCTATCGCTCAGGGGCAAAAAAACCGTTAAAAATTGGCTGGTGCTATGATTTTCAGATGGTTGAGCAATTAGCGCGTCAACCGTGGGATGTGCCGTTAGATGGCTTAATTACCCCAAGCGGCATGAGGTGGTTTTAATGAAAGATGATAAACAATTTAAAAAAGAAGACTCTAGCGCTGCTGATTCTAGTGCAGATAGTGTGGATGAATATTTGCAGACATTAGGCAATGAAGACGCTAGAGAGCGACGTTACTACAGTCAAGAGCAGCCCTTTAGCTCTGAAGATATGACAAGGCTCATCAACGAAGAGCGTCTAAATACGCTACTGGCGCAAAGTGATGAATTTTTGAGTAGTTTAAATAGTGAGATAGAGGATTTTGATGACAATAGTAATTGATATTTATTTTTAATTAAACAGAACTATTGTTTAAATTAAGAGTATATCCTACTATAGATAATAATGATTATTATTACCGAATAGGATAGCAACTCTAGTGACAACCCTCTCTGTTAAGAAGTCTAGATCGTTTTATGTACTGACAGCTGCCCTGTTTTTTTGGATAGGAGTAACGATATTCGGTATTTACTTTTGGGAGTATGATGATTCTGAAAGCTTAATATCATTCCTTTACTTTCTCTCCGCTGGTATTTTACTTATTCTCGTTAGCTATAGAGAAAGACAGTTAGAAAAAAAGCGTATATATGATAATAATTTGTTATCCGTTAATAGCTTTTCAACGCAACTGAATGCAGAAAATGAGCATCTAATTCTGGTTTCCAATAAAAAATTTTTAAAGTTATCAACTTTCATTTTTTACGCTATATTAATCCTACTAATACTTTCCGTAGGTTTGATTCTATACGGTTATATAAATGGCAATATAGAGTATAGAGTCTTTGTCTTTATTTATCTTGAACTCTTCTTTATGCACTCTATTCATAAAAACAGTAAACAAATAAAGCAGCGTATCTACGATAAAAAAATATCGTAGATACGTAGAAATCGATCAACTCGCTATGCATATACGCTACCAATTACAACACCATTGACGCAATCCAACCAAAGGCCAGTAGCGGAATGTTGTAATGCAAAAATGTCGGTACCACACTGTCTTTAATATGGTCATGTTGACCGTCGATGTTTAAACCAGAGGTCGGCCCCAACGTCGAGTCTGACGCAGGCGAACCAGCATCGCCGAGCGCGCCAGCCGTACCGATAATCGCAACCGTTGCCAATGGCGAAAATCCTAACGAGATACACAGCGGTACATAAATCGCGGCCAAAATCGGAATCGTCGAGAACGACGAGCCAATACCCATGGTCACAATTAGGCCAACCAGTAGCATAATAAATGCAGCAATCGCTTTATTGCCAGCAAACAATGATGCCGCCCCATCGACCAATGGCTGAATCTGATCAGTCGCTTTCATGACTTCAGCAAACCCTTGTGCCGTAATCATAATAAAGCCAATCATCGCCATTAGCTTAATACCATCATTAAAGACTGAATCAGCCTCACGCCATTTAACGACACCAGTGGCCATAAATACACCAAAGCCAAACATTGAGCCAAGTAGTAACGAATCAGTATATAGTTGAACAACGAACGCAGTAACGATTGCAGCTAAGGCAACCAGTGTCTTAAGCGTACTTTGAGACTTTGCATCAGCTGCTGTTTTACTTAAAGCATCACCCTCTAAAGCTGCATCATGCGCCTCTTTATCAACGGCAACTTGTTGATATTCACGTGGCTTACGATAACTGATAAACATAGCCGTCAACAAGCCGACAAACATACCCAATGCTGGAATTGCCATTGCCTTAGTGACGGAGATATTGCTCACATCAATACCTGCTTCACCCACGTTTTTTAGCATGATTTGATTAAGGTAGATATCACCAAAGCCATAAGGAATAAACATATAGGTAGTGACCAACCCAAAAGTAATCAGACAAGCAATCAGACGTCTATCAATTTTCATACGATTAAATGCTAGTAGCAACGGTGGCACTAGCAACGGAATAAAGGCGATATGAATAGGAATTAAGTTTTGGCTAAAGCAGCTCATCACAATCAAACCTGCAAATAGCATGTACTTAATCATGCCACCAGTACCGCCAGCATCGATACGCTTGATGACCGATCCTGCCAGTGATTGCGGCAAGCCCGAGTGCGCAATCGCGACTGCAAACGCACCTAGTAATGCATACGACAGTGCAATTTCTGCTCCGTTACGAATGCCTGACTGAAAGGCTTCTAGAGTCTCAGTGATACCAAGACCCGCGATTAAGCCACCTGCGATTGCCCCTATTAATAAGCTAAGCACCACGTGTACTCGCGCCAGTGACAGCCCTAGCATGATCACTACCGCCAGTAATACTGCATTGATTGTCATGTGTGCCTCGTATTCTATTTACTTTGGTCTACTGTAATCTTATTAATATCTCATGATTTATAGATATCGCCATCGTCTCAAAAACGCTTTGTCTCAAAAACTCACCGTTTAAGACGCGCGATATTTTACCTTATTTTGCCTATAAAACCTATGCGCAGAACCCGCTAAATATAAGAGACCTATATATAAATGCTTGATGAAACCTAACTTTCGCTTATGACTTATAACCTTTTGCATAAAATAGATAGCAGTATAGGACGTAATACTTATACAGATATAGTCATTTAACAAAGATAAGCACGTGACTTGTTCAAAAAGCCTTGCAATTTTTTTCGTGAGCACCATTTATCTAACAATGAACCACGAACTTGACTTTACAAGTCTGGGGAACGAGGAAAAATATATGAGTGAACATAATATTGATAAAGACAACATCGACATCGATGTATCATCTGCCCTTAATACTGACACAACGCCTGACGCAAATACTGACACTGACGTGAACAATGAGACAGAAAGCTCATCTACAGATGAGTTAAATGCCTCGTCTGACGCTGTCAAAGACAATGAAGATGAAAGCTATCTACCACTGCTGGCATTACGCGACGTCGTCGTTTATCCGCACATGCAGATTGCATTGTTTGTGGGACGCGCGCCATCGGTAAAAGCAGTAGAGCTGGCACAGGCTGAGTACGGCAACAAAGTACTGGTAGTCGCACAAAAAGACTCACTAACCGAAGATATTGATCAAGGCAACTTGTATCAGTACGGTACAGTGTGCCGCATCGTCAGCACTATGCCACATGACAGCGATGAGAACTGCATTAAAGTATTGATTGAAGGTCAATACCGCGCTCGTGTCGATAATATAGAAGGCCATGACGACTTACTGATGGCAAGATTTGAGCGTGCTGACCTCGATGTCAGCATGGATGAGAGCCAACAGAAAAACACCATTCAAGCGTTAACTACATTATTTGAAAGCTATGCGGATGCACGACTTCGCAATGCACGTGAGCTAACCCGTGTTGCCAAACGTATTGATGACTTACTTGAGTTGGTTTATTTCATCTCAACTCGTGTGTCGATGGACCTCGATATCAAACAGTCTTTCCTAGAAGAAGACGATATCAAAACACATATCAATACTTTGACTGAGTATCTAGTAAAGCAAAGTGCTGAGCAAAACATCGAACAAGATATCCAAGATGCTGTCCGTCAGCAAATGGAAGACAATCAGCGCGAATATTTCTTAAATGAAAAAATGAAAGCTATCAAGAATGAGCTGTCAGATATGAATGACGGCGCGTTCGATGGTGAAGATGATGTGGCGGAGCTAGAGCAGCGTTTAGAAGATGCTGACCTACCAGACGATGTACGTAAAAAAGCGGAGCAAGAATTCAAAAAGCTCAAAATGATGCCACCTGCGTCAAGTGAATCGTCAGTGGTACGCAACTATATCGAGTGGATTTTGGATACGCCTTGGAATGCGACGACCAAAGTATCTATCAATTTAGACAAAGCCAAAACTGTATTAGACGAAGATCATTATGGTTTACAAGATGTGAAAGACCGCATCTTAGAGTACCTCGCCGTACAATCACGCGTGAAAAAACTTCGTGGTCCGATTCTATGTCTCGTCGGTCCTCCAGGTGTCGGTAAAACCTCATTGGGTGAGTCGATTGCCCGTGCCACTGGTCGTAAATTTGTGCGTATGGCGCTTGGTGGCGTACGTGATGAAGCAGAGATTCGTGGTCATCGCCGTACGTATATCGGTGCGATGCCGGGTAAAATCGTTCAGTCACTTGCCAAAGTAGAAGTCAAAAACCCGCTGTTCTTATTAGATGAAATCGATAAGATGGCACAAGACTTCCGCGGTGATCCAGCATCAGCGTTGCTGGAAGTATTGGATCCATCACAGAACGATACGTTTAACGACCATTATTTAGATATGGACTTAGACTTATCACAAGTGATGTTCATCTGTACTGCCAATAGCATGGATATTCCACCTGCGCTGCTTGACCGTATGGAAGTCATTCGCTTGCCGGGTTATACTGAAGAAGAAAAAGTCAATATCGCACAAAAATACCTAGTGCCAAAAGCCATCAAGCAAAATGGTCTCAAAGAAGGCGAGATTGAGATTGTTGAAGCGGCATTGCACAGTATCGTCCGTAGCTATACTCGTGAAGCAGGTGTGCGTAACCTTGAGCGTGAAGTGAACAAGATCTGCCGTAAAGTGGTTCGCGGTTCAGTTGAAACTCATGGTGCTCGTGCTCCGAAAAAAGCAGAACGTCAGCTAGTGACAGTCGATGACAAGAATATCGATGACTATCTAGGTGTACATCAGTATGACTACGGTCTGGCTGAAGAAGAGCCTGAAATTGGTCGTATTACTGGTCTTGCGTGGACACAAGTCGGTGGTGAGCTATTGACCATCGAAGCGGTCGGCATGAAAGGTAAAGGTGAGCTTAGCTTTACTGGTTCACTAGGCGATGTGATGAAAGAGTCTATTCGCGCAGCTATGAGTGTGGTTCGTGCTCGCGGTGATAGCTTGGGTATCGACTACGAGACGTTTAAAACAACCGACGTCCATGTACATATGCCAGAAGGTGCCACGCCAAAAGACGGCCCATCTGCTGGTGGTGCACTGACGACAGCATTGGTCTCTGCTCTAACTGGTATCGCAATCCGTCCAGATATTGCGATGACAGGTGAGATTACCTTGCGCGGTAAAATCCTACGTATTGGTGGCCTCAAAGAGAAGCTGCTTGCGGCGCATCGCGGCGGTATCAAGCACGTCTTGATCCCAGCGACCAATGAGCGTGATCTAGCTGATATCCCTGATAACGTAAAAGAAGGCTTAACCATTCAGCCAGTTGCTACGATTGAAGAGATTTTAAAGGTAGCTTTGGTCAATATGCCTACACCAATCAAACCTGCCAAAGTGACGGTTGATAAGACCTCTGGTAAAGCACTGCACAATTAATTGAACTTCTATTAGACTTATCCTATAGATTAAGAAGCCGCTTATCACAATGATGGGCGGCTTCTTTATGCCTATCTATTATTTACTACTAGTAATTTATACCTTCCTAAGTAGATTTCTTACAAATCTAAAGCTATTTAATTTCAAGAAGCACTTATGCTATCTCGTTTTGCAAACCCATACGTTACTTACATTTATTAACTGATTGTTGCGCATTTGATGAATAACTATAGCGTTAGCTTGGCTATACTGACTCCGATGTTAACGAATATTGACACCGATTTTTGTAGAAAAATAACGATAGATATTCGTATATATAACGAAAATTAAAAATAACGACTAAAACAATTGGAGATAATAATGAATAAGACATTACTTGCAAGTACTCTATTATGCGGTTCAGCTTTAGCAATGACTGGTTGTCAAACAGTAGAAAGCCAACTGCAAACAGGCAACCCTTTAGCACAGCCAACGCTGAAATCAACCATCCATACAGTAGATGGCGAGAAAAAAGAAGTTGGTCAAATTTTCTTACGTCCAGTTGATGAGGGTGTCCAAGTTTACGGTAAGCTGATGAATCTACAGCCAGGACAAACGGTGGCACTACATATCCATGAAACAGGAAGCTGCGCTGATATGGGCAAAGCAGCAGGTGGGCACTTTAATCCAGACAACAAGCCACACTCTAACCCAGACGATATGAACGGCCATGCAGGTGATTTGCCAAACTTAACTGCCAATGAAAATGGCGTTGCTACTGTTAATTATGTAAATAAGAAAATTGCAGCAACTGAAGCAGGTAAATATAGCGTAAACCGTTTAGCATTTATCGTACATGGTGGTACGGATGATTATACTAGCCAGCCAGCAGGCAATGCTGGTGACCGTGTCGCTTGCGGTATTATCGAAACAATGTAATAACCCGCTAATAATATTGAGAGCTAAATCTTATTGAAGCTGAATATGATTAGTGATATAAAAAAACCTCTTAGATAATCTAAGAGGTTTTTTTATGGTTTAACACTATTTATGACAAAGGTAAAAGAGGTTTACTCTTCTACCCACTCACCTTTACGCCAGTACACACCCCAACGCGTGGCTTTGCCGTTTTTCTCAGAGCCGATATATTGCTCTTTTTTCTTACGTGACCAACGCAAGATGGTTGGGTTACCATCAGGATCTTCATCTGGCCCTTCAAATAGATATTGAAATTTGTCTTCCATTTTATCTTTGATGTCTCTTAGCTCAGCCAGCTTTGGTGCTCGCGTCTCACGCACTTTAGGAAACTTAGAGGCTGCTAAGAACATCCCAGCTGCACCTTCACGCAAAATGAAATAATCATCATGCTTGGTCGATTTTAGCTCAGGTAGATGGATTGGATCCATACGCGGCGGTGCTGCTTCACCTGTTTTTAGAACCTTGCGTGTGTTGTCACAATTCTGGCAAGCAAAGTACGGACCGAAACGTCCAGTTTTCAGCTCCATCTGCCCATCGCACTTATTGCAGTCAATAGTTGGGGCATCTGAGCCTGGTACTTCAAACTTACCTTCTTCTAGAACATAACCATCACAATCAGGGTTATTACCGCAAATGTGTAGCTTGAGACCACCATCAACGATATAGCCATTCATCGCTGTACCGCATTTTGGACAGCGTTTTTTCTCCATCAAATCTTTGACTTCAGCCGCTTCGTCATCACCTTCCGCATCGTCTAGATTGGCGAATGCTTCGACTGGCATGAGATTTTTGGTGCCTTTACAGCGCTCTTTTGGTGGTAAATTATAACCCGTACAACCTAAGAACACGCCTGTTGAGCCCGTACGGAGCTGCATTGGACGATCGCAAATATCACAATGGACATCTGGTACGTCAGTCGGATCATTGGGACGCATGCCGTCTTTTTCTTTGGCACGCTCTAGAGTGGTTTTAAACTCGCCATAGAAATTATCAAGTACATCTTTCCAATCTTGATCACCCTCTGCCACATGATCGAGCTTATCTTCAAGTGCAGCGGTAAAGGTATAATCCATCAAATCTGGGAAACTAGCCGTCAATCTATCAGTGACGATATCACCCATTTTTTCGGCAAACAGACGCTTGTTTTCAAGCTTTACATAACCACGATCTTGAATGGTCGAGATAATTGAGGCATAAGTCGATGGACGGCCGATGCCTTTTTTCTCAAGCTCTTTCACTAGACTGGCTTCAGTATAGCGAGGTGCGGGCTTAGTAAAATGCTGACTCGGATCTAGTTTGTCTAGATTTAACTTATCACCTTTTTTAACATCAGGCAGTAAGGTATCGTCAGTTTTTGCTGGTGGCATAACTCTTGTGTAACCATCAAACACCATGGTACGACCACGGGCTTTTAACTCGATATCATTTGCGCTTACAAACAGGTTCACTGACAGATATTTGGCAGGTAACATCTGACATGCCACAAACTGGCGCCAGATTAGCTCATATAGTCGTATCGCATCACGCTCAACGCCTTTGAGCTGCGTTGATTTCATGTTGACGTTAGAAGGACGAATCGCTTCATGCGCTTCTTGTGCCCCTTGCTTGTTGCCATAGAAGTTCGGCTTTTCTGGTACATATTTTGCGCCATAGCTGTCTTCGATATGACCACGAACAGCAGCAAGTGCATCGCCCGATAAGAACGTCGAATCGGTACGCATATAAGTGATATGACCTGCTTCGTATAGACGCTGCGCCAAAATCATGGTTTTCTTAACAGAGAAGCCTAAGCGCGTACTAGCAGCCTGTTGTAAGGTCGAAGTAATAAATGGTGCACTTGGACGCGATTGCGTTGGTTTCTCTTCGCGTTCTTTAATGATAAAGTCATTGGTTTTTAGAACTTCTAATACTTTATCGGTCTGCTCTTTATTAGCAAGCTTAAGTGTTTTACCACCTTTCTTAGTTGCTTCTAAGCGAATACCGATTTGCTCAGCGTCTTTCTTATTATTGGCAACGTGCGTATCTGCATGAATCTGCCAGTACTCTTCTGGGATGAACGCGCGGATCTCATGCTCACGCTCAACGACCAAGCGCATAGCAACTGACTGTACACGGCCTGCCGATAGCCCGCGGGCAATCTTCTGCCATAACAGTGGCGACACCATAAAGCCAACAACACGGTCCAAGAACCGACGAGCTTGCTGCGCGTTCACGCGGTCAATATCTAACTTCGAAGGCTGCTTAAACGCGTTTTGAATAGCTGATTTGGTAATCTCATTAAAGACCACACGTTGATACTTGCTATCAGGTCCACCGATGACTTCTTTTAGATGCCAAGCAATCGCTTCCCCTTCTCTATCCATATCCGTTGCGAGATAGATTTTATCAGCGTCTTTGGCTAGTGCCTTGAGCTCTTTAATGACCTTAGTTTTGTTTGGCAATACTTCATAAACTGCTGCCCAGTCATGCTCTGGATCTATACCCATGCGGCGTACCAGCGCTTGCTGTGCTTTTTCTTCTTTGGTCAGACTGTCATCTTTTTTAGCAGTCGTCGCTTTCTTTGCGCTCTTACTTGCACTGACCGGCAAATCACGGACGTGACCGATACTTGAGCGTACGATAAAGTCATCACCAAGGTATTTATTAATCGTTTTTGCCTTGGCTGGTGATTCTACAATCACCAAAGACTTACCCTTTGGGCTATCAGCAGCTGGTGCTGGACTTTTTTTAGTTGTGGTTTTTGCCATGTTTGACGACACCATAATATAAGTAAATTAGAAGTAAGATTAAATTCAGCAGCACAGCAATTTATGGAAGCTAATACTCATGGTTTGGCCATGGTTTAGCTATTTATAGTAATAATAGCTACTGACAAAAAAGGTTATTAAACAAATAATAACCATAAAATAAAGATATAGTTATAAAGACGTTACACTGCTAAGCGTTAAACTGTCAACTTTAAATAATTTGAATATGAAAAACCGCTTATATATTGCCCTTTAATGGAGACGAAAAAAAGCTTTACTAGGTTTATGCTTATTTTTGCATCTGTAGCGCCCATTTCTCAAGGTTTTCTTTGAGCACTAATAAATCTGCTTCAATCCGTTTTTGATGGTACGTTGGGTTAGATGCTGGACGTACATAAGCAATATCTTCCCAGTAGATAATAATGCTATTTGCCTTGGTCAATAGACCTTTAACAAACGGCTCGATACTTACTGGCAAATCTAACGGCACTTGATCCAAGCTAAAATCCGTTTTTTTAACCGTTGGATTATTGCTAATTTGACTAGAACGAATCGCACTTGGAATAGTAAGTGTCTTATCGTCTATACTGGTATCGACAAAACTGCTGTCTGGTCGCCACTGTCCATCAATCACTTGATAACGGGTATGTGGCAATTTAGTGTCTTCGAATATCAGGCAGTACTGTCCAAGCATACCGCGACCATACTCATTATCACGGCCTTTGATCCAATCAGGGCACGAAACGAGCTTTGGATTGAGCTGTAAACGACGCGCGGTCATACGCAGCTTATCCAAACGCTGATCGATACCGTTCGGTTTGAGCGCCATCATACTCCCTAATACGAATAGTACAATGATAACGCCAATCAATATTCCCATGATGGTCTAGCCTTTTGACTAAATGAAAAAAATACTAAAAGATATACAGGTAAATATCGCTAATGAACCACTATTTATAAATAGTACGTACAAATTACGGTTAGCGCGATAATAAACAACTATATATAAAGGCTTATAATGAGCACGAACCGTTAAAAATCAAGCGTTGTCGTCCAATCGCGGTGCAGAAAGTGCTTTTAAAATATATGACAACTTAGCAACTTACACTATAAAATCAGCTATTTAGCGTATATAAACTTACCGAACACAGCACGCTATAAAAACCAGAGACAAAAAATGGACTGCTCAAAAAAGTGCTATGATAAACCATAATTTTAAACGCGCGCAGGTTTATTATGAATTATCTTATTGAGTCAAACTCATCAAGCGCTTATCACGCTCGCAAGCTAACGTATAAAGTCATTAGCAAAACAAGCATGAGCCTATCGCTACTTGGTGCGGTAGTACTGACATTATCAGGTTGTGCCACGACTCAGGGTCTAACGCCGCAGCAATGTCAAAGCAGCAACTGGCAAGAAGTTGGTTACGCTGATGGCTCGCAAGGACGTTCAGGTGCCTACTTTGGTCACTATACCAATAGCTGCGCCAGTGCTGGCGGTGCTAGCCCTAACCGTATCCAATGGGAGCAAGGACGTCAGCAAGGTCTCAAAAACTACTGTACTGAGCTGAACGCTTATAAGCTCGGTCGCGAGGGCTATGACTGGCAACCTGTTTGCCCGCTAGAAGGTATTGAGACGTTAGAAGAAGCTTACTCTCAAGGGCGCTACTATTATATTCGTCAGCGCGATCTTGACTACTTACGCTCGCCTTACCCACTTGGCTATAGACATGTAGGTTTCGGTTACGGCTATCGTCCATTTGGTTATGGCTGGTAAAAAAAGAAAACCTCACCAATGACTTAATTTGAGGTTTAAGTCGTTAATGAGGTTGGAGATAATTTTATTATTTTAATTGTTTTTATTATAGCGGTGCTGGTTGTCTTACTGGTTGGGCTATTGATTTATCTAGCCAGTTTTCTAATGTAGAGCCAAAGCTACTAACACTGACTCACTGTGCTTAAGCTACTAAATATTTATCTATTCATTCACAAATGCGATTTTGGTCAGTCCAGCATTACTTGCCGCTGCCAGTACTTGAGCGACCATATCGTACTTGCCTTCTTTATCCGCACGTAACTGGACCGCTGGATTCTTACCAGTCTCGCCTTGTTGCTGCAAGCGTGTCTCTAACTCTTCCATGCTGATTGGATCACTGTCCCAGAATATTCCCGCGTCTTTATCAATGCTGACCTGAATCGCTTCTGGTGGCGTTTCATTAAGCGCTGCACTAGTCTCTGGCAAATCTAAAGGTACCGTCGGATTTAACACGGTCGCTGTCAATAAAAATATAATCATCAATACCAGCATGATATCGATAAGCGGAATAAGGTTCATTTCATCCATGCTTCGTACGTCATCATCACCCAATTGAAATGCCATAGTTACTCTCAATGCTTTTGGTTATTTTCACACAGCCAAGCCGTTTTTCGACTTGTCATTTTAGCCTTTATAGACTTAGCGCTTGTAGCCTTAATACTTGTAACGTCAACACTATTTATAGCTGCTTTGGCACAGAATTACTGTAGTTATTGCTATGCTGAGTCTCTCTCGTAGTTGTACGACTGCTTGATGCAGCGTGCACTGGTGAGGCACTAGCAGGATTGCTCGCGTTTACCTTTGTAGTGTCCACAAGACCCGTTGATTGCGCCAATAAATCATGCGCTCTATCATTGGCTTGATACATTATGCGACGATTGATACGTACTGCAAGGTTGTAAAACACCACAGCTGGAATCGCGACCGCAATACCCAGACCTGTCATGATTAGTGCCTCACCGACTGGCCCTGCAACCTGTCCCAACCCTGCCTGACCGCTCATACCAATATTGTGCAAGGCATGGAAAATACCCCATACAGTACCAAACAAACCAATAAATGGTGCAATCGCTGCTGTCGTACCAAGAATCGGCAAACCGCGCTCACTAGCAAAACGATAGCGACCAATATGCTTCAGTAGAGTCTGTTCAGTCACCAAGCGACGAGTGGCAGCATCAGAATTGACCAAGTCAGACTGTTTGGCTTGTAATTGCTGACTCAAATCATCTGCTACATTGGTCGCCAGTTTACGGCTTTGCAATACGCGGACGATACCTGTCACCCAAGAGAGAATAGATAACGCAAGCAACAAAAAGAACAACGTTTTTGTCACCATATCGCTGATTTGCCAATATTGCATAAAGTCCATGTCAGACTCCTTAATGTGTAATGCCATTACATGATGCTGAGGTAAATATCATGTTTAGTTTGATTATGAAAGATTATCAATAAATACGTTGTTATAAAATATGAGCTATCAAGGAACAGCGTAACTGATCGGTAGGGTCACATCACCTACTACGGGTACACCATTCTTAGTAAAAGGTTTGAATCTGCCAGACCGTACTTGACGTCTGGCCTCTTTATCTAATAGCGGATTACCTGATGATTGAGCAATTCGTACGTTATCAATACCACCTTGCTTGTTGACTCGTAATACTAAGACCACGTTAAGCGTATCACCAGAACGGGCTCTACGTGCCGCTCGCTCAGGGAAACTAAAGTTTGGTGCAGATGCCCAGTTAGCTGAGCTAGCAGTAAAGCTCACTGGCTCATTACTCTGTGCTAAAGCAGCTGCTGCTTCTGCCTCAGCTCTTGCTTGTGCAGCGGCCTCTGCGGCAGCTTTGGCATCAGCAACTCTTTTGGCTTCTTGCTCTGCCCTAGCCTGTGCCTCTTGCTCTGCCTTTCTAGCTTGTCGCTCTGATTCAGCTTGGGCAGCTGCTTTGCGCTGTGCTTCAGCCGCTGAATTATCAACCTTCGGTTTCGGTAGTGGCTCTTTTGGGGCGACCTTTTGACTGGTATCAGGACGAGGCTTTTCTGACGCTATAACAGGCGTCACTCTCGGCTCTGTATTTTTTACCACAGGCTCTTTTGGTTTCGCTGGTGTCTCTACTGGTTGTCTAACAGGTTCTTTAGGCTTTGGTTCAGGTTGCGGCGCTGGCTGAACTGGTACCTCAGGCTGTACTTCTTTTTTAGCTGTGACTGTTTGCTTTTCGACCTCAGTTAAGACCGTTTCAGCCGGTAACGACACAAACTTTATCTCAAGCGGGGACATCTCTTTTTTTGGCTCAGGTTTGAGTTCAGGTGTTTTTATTGCCACTAATGCAATTGCGGCAAGCACATGGAGTCCTATGACTGCGACAATGGCTAGCAATAGCGATTTAAGTGGTGGCGCGTCTAAATCCGTTGAACTCATAACAGCCTAATGTTTATTACTCGAAATATAATGACGTAGATAATAATGCAAACGATAATTATTATCAATAATAATTTAGGATATTTCTTCTATTTAATACATTTCTAACACGTAATGTTGCTTAATAGTTTTACCTATCGGAACTATCGCTTTTGTGAACATTATCTATTTCTAACACCTACTATCTTAAAGCTTATTTCTCATCAAATTATATATTAGTTTAATATAGCAAGTACCGTTAATAAAAACCATTATCATTTATATTGATAATGAGTCTCAATTACTTTAGTATAACGCCTATATTGCTTACTCATACTATTTTAGTCAAAACGATTCTTATAGAAATTTAGTTGGTTGGTACCAAGTAAATTATTTATTTTGTACTTTTTATCTCAAGCATTTTTCAGACTTAATATTTTTAATATCATTCATTTGCAATTACTTTAGACGATTGCTTAAACATTTTTTGATAGACCGAGTTCATTATGCCTACTACCTTATTATCTAGCAGATCTACCGCATCTTTTTTCAAACGTCCATTATTGACTGCTGCTATGACAGCATTGTTAGCTACTGTCGTGGCAGGATGTAGCTCGACTGAAACCAATGATTCTGAGCCAGCAGACGCAAAAACTGAAAACCCAACGGCTGATGAGTCACTGAACGTTGCTAATAACGATAATGTATCTGCTGAGAAAATTACGGTAAACACCGTAAAAGGTGATATTGAGCTTGCCATGAACCCATCACCACTTGTCGTTTACGATATGACGTTGATGCAAAACTTAGCTGCATTAGATGTGGCAGTTGATGGTGCGCCTGGCGGTCTATTACTAGAAAATCTACACTCAGAAACACAGCCTGATCCAAAAGCGGTAGGTACGGTATTTGAGCCAGATCTTGAAGCGCTAAACGCGATGCAACCACAAGCTATCTTGGTCGGTTCACGCATGGCAGAAAAATACGACGAGCTATCAAGCATCGCACCGACATTGGACATGAGTATTGATACAGCCAATATTTATGAGTCAAGCAAGCAGCGACTACATGATCTAGGCGCGTTGTTTGGTAAAAGTGATCAAGCAGCTAAGCTCCAACAGAACATCGATGGCCTCATCACTGAGACCAAGAGTCTGACAGAAGAAAATAAAGGGACTGGCCTAGTAGTCATGGTCAATGGCAACAAAATGTCAACCTATGGGGAAAAGTCTCGCTATGGTTTTATCCATACTGTGTTAGGTGTACCAATGTCAGATGACCAAGTTACCGATGCGCCTCACGGTCAGCCGATATCGTTTGAATACATTCAAAAAGCCAATCCAGATTGGTTATTTGTTGTCGATCGTAGTGCCGCGATTGGTGAAGACGGTATTGGTGCCAAGGCCGTATTAGACAACCCCTTGGTTGCCCAAACCAACGCATGGAGCAAACAGCAGGTGGTTTATTTGAGCCCAGACTCGTACTTAGCATTTGGCGGCTACTATCAATGGATGCAGGATCTAACAACGATTAAAGATGCTTTTGCTAGTGCTAAATAACGTTGTTTTCTATGCAAACGATTGTTACACCAGTAAATATTATTACCGTTAACACTGTTCATTTTTAAGCCAGTAGAGATTATGTCGTTATTTTCACACCGTGCTCATGCTGGGATCAATCCCAGCAAGTCTCTAGACCATAAATATCGACGTACCGTCATACCACCATGGTTCATCAATACAGCAAGCCTCATTCTTATGGGGCTTTTAGTGTTATTGAGCGTATCTATTGGTGTGGCTGACTTTTCGTGGTCAGGTATCTTACAGAGTCTTTTGACTCAGAGTGCCAATTCCGACAGCTCATTACTATTGGTTAGCCGCATACCGCGTACCATCGCGATTATTTTGACTGGTATTTCGATGGCAGTGGCTGGAATGATTATTCAGGTGGTGCTAAAAAACCGCTTTGTAGAACCCTCCATGGTTGGTGCGACGCAAAGTGCTGCACTTGGTTTGCTGGTAGTCAGTTTACTGTTTCCTGCCAGCGCCCTCATCGTCAAAATGGGCGTGGCGACCATCGCTGCCGTCTTTGGCATGATGCTATTTATGCTATTAATTCATCGTATTCCGCCCACTGATTTTTTGATGATTCCGCTGATTGGCATCGTTTTTGGCGGTATCATTGAAGCAGTCACCACTTTTATCGCCTATCAAACTGAATCACTACAGATGCTAAGTGTATGGCAATTTGGTGATTTTTCGGGTGTGCTAGCAGGACGCTATGAGCTGTTGTGGCTCACAGGAGGTCTATGCGTGTTGGCTTATATCATTGCTGACAAGCTGACCATCGTCGGCTTGGGTGACAATATCGCATTGAATTTAGGTATTAGTAAGCGTCAGGTCACTTGGATTGGCGTCGGTATGGTCGCCATGATGAGTGCTGTTGTCGTTGTCACCGTTGGAATGATTCCTTTTATTGGGCTGGTCGTGCCAAACATTGTGAGCCGACTTATGGGAGATAAGCTGCGTCGCAGTTTGCCAGCCGTTGCCCTGCTTGGTGCTTCAGCTGTATTGCTGTGCGACATTATCGGGCGCTCTATTCGTTATCCATTTGAAGTGCCCGTCGCCACTGTATTCGGTGTGGTTGGTACGGTACTGTTTTTATGGCTGTTATTGCGTGCTCCAGCTGAACAGTAGCATTATGTTTACTAACTTGTATTCATTTTCAGCACTCATTTACCGTCGTTTGTTTTTGCTTTATTAGCTAGGCTTGGCACCATAGGGGTTTTATATGTTCTCATCAACTAAGCTTGCTTCTACAAAGGTTGGTGCTACCAAAACCAGCACAACGATAGATAACTCATCTTCAGCAGATAATCAGTATTCAACCGCTGCCCAAAGTCAGTTAGCAAAATTTTGGGCATTCATAGCTGCACATCCAAAATCCATAGCAGCTATCATTCTACTTATCTCGATGACTTTATTTCTGACCCTCAATGTCAATGGCTATTGGGATTTTGCGCTGCCACTACGCGGCAAAAAACTACTGGCATTAATGGTGGTTGGCTATGCGATTGGCGTATCGACGTTACTGTTCCAGACATTGACCCATAACCCCATTCTAACGCCTTCCCTACTCGGGTTCGATTCGCTCTATGTTCTGTTGCAAAGCTTGCTGGTTTTCTTTTTAGGTGCAATTAGCTTTACCAGTCTCGATCCTATTGCCAAATTCACATTAGAGATTGTCTTAATGTTTGGCGCGTCGTTATTATTGTTTAAGCTACTATTTTCTAAGAGCAATCAGGATTTGACGCGCTTGATATTGGTGGGTGTGATTTTTGGTGTGTTGTTTCGCAGTTTATCAGCACTCATTGCACGGCTAATCAATCCTGATGATTTTGTGGTCGTGCAGTCTGCCAGTTATGCTCAGTTCAATACGGTCAACCCTCAACTATTGGGTATCAGCTTATTTATCTGTGCTATCACGGCGATATTCGTGTGGCGCTGGCGTTACCAGTGTGATGTGTTGATGCTTGGTAAATCCCAAGCCGTCAACCTTGGTATCAACTATCAACGCTTAGCATTTGGATTATTAACTGTCATCGCTGTACTGGTTGCCACAGCCACGGCATTAGTGGGCCCTGTGACGTTCTTTGGTCTATTGGTGTGTGCATTAACCAATCGTATTGCCCGTCATATGTATCACAGTGAGCGGCTGATATTGGTCAGTTTGGTCGCTATGATTTGCTTGGTGCTGGGGCAGACTATCTTTGAGCAAGTGCTAGACATGGCAGGCGTACTATCCGTGGTAATAGAGCTAGCGGGCGGATTGATGTTTTTGGCATTGATATTTATGTCTCAACGTCGTTCTTTATGACTATTTAGCTGACATTATTCATTTAGCCAATACGGTTCATCAAGAAACCCCTAAGATTTTTTAAAATAAGACGATTATGATTAAACTGAATAATATCTCTCACCATATCGGTAAACAACAGATCTTGCATGACATTACGTTGACCTTACCAACAGCACAGGTGATTGCTCTGATTGGGCCTAATGGCGCTGGGAAGTCTACGTTGTTTTCTGTCATGGCCCGCTTGCAGCCGCTACAATCTGGTCAAGTGAGCTTCGGTGAACATAATATTGTCAGCTGTCAAGCACGGACACTTGCCAAGACTGTCGCTATGCTCGGGCAAGACAATCATGTACAAGGACGCCTGCGCGTACATGAGCTGCTGATGTTTGGGCGCTATCCATATCATCAAGGACAACCCACCGTAGATGATCAGCAAAAAGTGCAAGAAATTCTCGAACGCTTTGAGCTTGAGCCACTTGCCGAGCGCTTCTTGTCAACGCTGTCAGGTGGGCAGCGTCAGCGCGTACTTATCGCTATGATTGTCTGCCAAGATACGCCCTATCTGCTGCTCGATGAGCCATTAAACAACTTGGATATGTATCATTCGGGCCGCCTCATGCGTGAGCTGCGTCAGCTTAGCCACAGTCAGCAAAAGACCGTGGTAATTGTCCTGCATGATATCAATCAAGCCACACAATTCGCTGACACCGTAGTCACCATGAAAGAAGGCCAAGTGATGGCGGTTGGTCAGCCTGTCGATGTCATCACGCAAGAAACGATGAAAGAGTTATACAACGTCGATGTGACTGTGCTAAATCATCAAGGCCGACCAGTGATTGTTGATACGGTTTAGTGTCTTGTATTATACGTAATAAAAAACTCAGTACATTGCCAGTACGAATGCCATCGCCTTCGCACCAACACTATATTGAGCGTATTGATTTTATGTCCTAATATCTTATGTCTTAGTATCTATCTGAGCTTTTGTGCCGCTTTCAGTCGTTGTTGTCGACCTTTCCACCACAGATAAACGCCTGTAATGGACAACACTGTCACAGCCAAACCGACCAACGCCAAAAATATTTGATACAGCAAATGGCCGATACCGTGACTAATATGTCCCATATGTAAGGTCAATAACCAATGATTTGTTTTACTGCCAAATGATGAGTTTTGATAACCAAAGTTCACGCGCTCAACGCTACCTGTCTTTGCATTGACCGTGATAGATGACGCACCGCCTTTTTTACCAATATCTTTATCCGTCTTAAAGCGTAGTTGCCATTGACTGTCATCCGCAATCCAACGTATACCTAATAACTGCTGTACGCTCATGCCCTGACGTTGAGCGGCGATGTCTGCCTGCTCGCTTAAATAAGCAATGCTGTTGGTTTTATTGACCACATCAACAGTATCCAAAGCACTGATGTCAGTGGCTTCAGTGCCAGCTTCGACACTAGGTGCCTTTCTCATTTTTTCATGTGGTTTTTTTGACCTCTCTTGTCTTTCTTCTCGACCCTCTAATCCAATGACTGCCTGCATCACGGGTCGATAGACTTGCTGTAAATTAAAACCAACACTCGACCAAGCGATGACAAATAAAATACCCCAAAGCCATAACCCAAAAGCATGATGCAAATCATAATTGAGTTTAAACAGGTTACTCTTGGTACGGATTTTCCATGCGGGTAACCAACGCTTTAGAAATGACGCGCGTTTTTTAGCGGATTGTTTTTTCTGTGATTTTTTCTTTTTAGCGGCTCTAGGAAAAGTCAAATAAAAGCCAATAAAGCAATTGATTGTCCAAACGAGCGAGACAATACCTAATATCAGCTTGCCAATATCATCAAGCAACAAATCACGATGTAGCCAAAACACTTTCCACATGGTGTTACGCCATGCCCACTCATCCCTATCACGAGTACCGATGATATCGCCTGTATAGGGGTGAACATAAACTTCTTGAAACGGTGCTTTTGGTTGATTTTGGGCAGCCTTACCTCGGACTCGATCTACCGAAAACACCGCAGCCCGATCAGCTTCTATTGAGGTTGGCATACTAGAAAAAGTATGCTGCGGATATGTACTGATGACCCTATCATGAAGCGTGGCAATAGGCAGTTGCGGTGTTTCTTGGACATCAACCTGAGCCAGTTCATGATTGAAGACATCATCCAACTCCTCATGGAATGCCAATAGCGTGCCAGTAATACCAGCGATAATTAAAAAAGCGGCCATGGCAAGACCAGTATAACGGTGAATCCAAAGGCAGCTATAGCGAAGATTAAATGACATAAATGAATCTGCTGTTATATTATGATAGTTATTGATTAAAAAATTAAAAAAGCTTCTGTAAAAGGCCTATTGAAAGAGGTTCACTTAAAGAAAGCCATTTAAAAAAAATTACTGACAGCACAAAAGGTCTGAACCAATAGCTCAGACCTTTTGTGATTGAACAAACCTTGTGCCTACCGATTAGAAGTCAACGCTAACGTCGAACACATAAGTACGACCTGGCTCATTAAACGTACGTGCACCAGCATTCGTAGCAGTACCTTCACGATAAACACCTGTATCAAATAAGTTTTTGACACCAGCCCCAACGGTTATACCACTAGTCAAATCATAGCGAGTGCCAATATTAGCAATGGCATACGGCTCGCGATCGAGCAACGGGTCACCATTATCTTCTCCTGTCGTCACTGAAATCGTAGGGGCTTCAATCGTGCCGTAATAGCTCACATCAAAGTCGGCATTCCAGCGCGGCGTAATATCCCAATCGACACCCGTGTTCACAGTAAATTTAGGAATGAGTGATAATGGCTCGCCATTGTCTTTTCGCTCTGAGCGGATGTTGCCAGTGATGTTAGAAGACCATGAAACATTGTCAGTGACTGGTACTTGTACAAAACCTTCTAAACCTTCGACAATTGCCTCGCCTTGGTTGTCCCATACGAAGATCGAGCGGCCTGTCGCTGTATCTAGCGCCACACGATCCGTACCAGCGCCAATGCGGTTATCATAGGCATTATGGTAATAAGTCAAGCCAGCATTCAATCCAGTGCCATCATCATAGGTAAAGGTCAGCTCTTTGTTCCAAGAAGTTTCGTTTTCTAGGTCAGGGTTACCCAATACATGACAACCCTTTTCATCATCAGGCACCCAAGATGGGCAACCATTACCACCAGTATAATAAATATAGTTTGGGTCAAGCTGGTATAGCGATGGTGCTTTAAATGCTCGACTGACACCCGCCTTCATTGACCAATCAGGGCTAAAGTGCCATGTGGTATTGATACTAGGCGACCAGTTGCTGCCAGCTTCGCTATGATAATCAAAGCGTAAGCCTGGCGTGATATACCAATCAGGCGTAATCTCATAGTTGTCTTCTAAGTAAGCACCGATGAGATAAGCATCTGAGGTTGGATCACGCTTTTTAGGGTCGGTCTCTACATCACCAAAATCAAAACCATCTGCAAATGACAAATCAGATACCACAGGGTTATCCAGCTTTTCACCGCGGAACTCAGCACCAGCAGTCAAGGTATGACGATCAAAATAAACATCCCACTCTGACTTAGCATTTAGCGTGTCGTAAGTCGCTTCTGTCCACTCAAAATCCTCGCCGTCGTCAGGTAGCTGAATTTGACCTTCACCACCGCCCGCACTACCTTCACCCAAGCGCTCATTAATGGTCCGAGTGTACTCTATAAAACTGTTACTACTAGCGTTATCGTACTCACCGCGATGGGTGATCGCCGCGCCATAGCGTTGCATCTTATTGGTTGTTTCACCATCTAACTCATCTAACAAATTTTCGTTCACGGTTTGGAATAATGAATCACCTGCCCAGCGATTCTCTTGACGGCTATAATTGACCTCAACACCGACCGTATTCATCGCATTCATTGCGTATTCAAACAACTGACGCACATCGATATTTTCGACACCTTCCGTACCTGCTGCTACTGAGTCATCTAGCGCTTCTGCCGCATTGATATAAGGATCGTCCCCTTCGCTATCGTGGTAACCAAGGGTAGTACGTGAGGACAGCTTATCAGTCAAAGGACCAGACATATTGACGTTAGTACGCCAGCTGCTGCCTTCTAAATCGCTCTCTGGTGCCTCATAGTGACCAGTCACAGAAAACTCTGACTCAGTCGGGCGCTTGGTAATGATATTTACCACACCGCCCATACTTCCAGAGCCATAGCGAGCAGCTGCTGGACCCCGCAATACTTCGATGCTCTCGATAGCGCCTGGTGGTACCCACTGCGAGTCACCACGCGTGTCTTGCTCACTACCACGACTAGGTCGTGAGGAATTACGAGAAGTGACAGGACGACCATCAATTAAGATAAGCGTGTTGTTTGGCCCCATACCACGCAAGTCAATCTGACGTTGGTTACCACGTTGACCTGACGTCGACGATCCTGACAAATTCACACCTGGCATCTTACGGACAATCTCCGAGATATCATTAGAAACGGATGCTTTTTCGATGGCTTCTTTACTAATGACAGACAGCCCTGCCGCCTGCTCTAACTCCTCTCTTGCCGCTCGTACCACAATGGTATCTAGTGTCGTCGTAGGCATCGCTTCTTGCTCGGTCACTCCTTGAACTGATACCTCGTCACTCTCCGCAGCAACAGCCGTGCTACTAAGAATAGATGCCACAGCGATACTTAGCAAAAGCTTACCCGTCACGACGCGTTGAAAGTTTTTTGAAGAAGTGATGACTGAAGAATCAGAGCAACCTGATTGGTTTGACATAAATAATATTCCTTGAAGCGCTCAGTTTCCTTAATACCTATTTGTCTCACCGTCAGTGAACGGTTTTAGCCACTTTCTATGCAATGCTATTGATGCTTTCTCGGTGCAAGCACACATAAGTAGACGTATTCGCAAATACGTGTGTTACTAAAACATAGCTAAATATCGCCAAGAGGCTCAAATATGAATATAAGGCAAATGAATAAAGGCATGTACTGAGTAGGGTTAAAAGTTTGATGACGCTATAACTAGCATTGGCCAACGAATTAAATAATTATCGCAATAAAGTCTCTATAAACAGAATATAGCGAAGAGCTATTAACTGTTCTGTAATGAACGAAACACACTTTAGCAAGATAAATATAAGAATGCAAACATTAATGATAATAATTATCATTAATGTTTGCATTCTTATATTTTGAGTTTATTAGTTGTGTAATTAATGCTCAATACATCTATAGAAATGTCTAATAACTTGAGATATATAAATGAGCTTCGATGATATCTCGCCGTGGTTTAGAATATTGGCGTAACGCTCGCATACGATTTAACTTATATACTATCTATACGGTACTCATCTTCTAGCGAGCGACTTAACATCTACTCTTAGGTAAACCGCACTTTCAAAAATCTCGTAAAAAAAGCCAGCTACCATGTAAGACAGCTGGCTTTATAAGTACGATTAGACTTAATTTAGATAAGCTAAATTAGAACTGATACGTTAAAGAAGCTTTTACGTTTCTTCCCATCGCATAATCCGTATAGTCCGAATCGTCTGAGTAGCGCGATGAGTGATTTGCATAAGTCTCGTCAAACATATTGTACACACCTAGCGTCGCTTTCACGCCCGCTAACTGCTGAGGCGTATAGGTCATGAATATATCATGTACATCATAGCCTTCTTTTTCGGTATCTGTATCATCACCTGTATTAGGATTGATAGAGGTCACGTACGTACTGCGCCAGCCTAAATCAAGCGTATCAGTTGGTGCATATCCCAAGTTAACCATATACTTATCACCAGAGTCGTTTTCATCACCAGTGCCTTGAGACAAACTATAGCCAGTCTCTTTGCCTTCGCTACGCGCTCGTGCATAGCTCAAGCCCATATTGAAGTTATTGGTACGGTAATCAGCTGAGAGCTCTACCCCTTTGACTTCATAATCTTCATCTGCATTAAATGAGCCTGCGCATGTACCAGTATCAGAGGCCAGCCCTGTATTACAATCAATACCGCTCTCGTACGTAATCCAGTTTTCTAAATCTGTCACAAAGTACTTACCAGAGAGCTGTAACGAATCGTCTTCAGTGGTTAAGCCACGGAAAATAGTTGATACGCCAACCTCAGAGTTACTACCAGTTTCAGGCTCTAAATCAGAAGAAATATATTTATCTTCACCATCTGTATTACGGATGGCTTCCTGTAAATCAGGACCATTGAACAACTGGGTATAACTTGCAAATATATTGGTGCTTGGCAACACTTGATAACTGGCGGCAAAAGCGCCAACTACATTGTCATACGTTTCACCATTTGCTACATCTTTTGGTGCTTCGTAATGATCATAACGAACACCAGGTGTTAGCGTTAATTTACCCATCTGCCATTGGTCTTCTAAATATACAGACGTATTTTTTGCCTCATCACTTCCGCCAAGGACACCTAGACGAGTTACCTCTGACTCTTTTGTGTAATATTCAACGCCAGTAATCAGCTTATGCGATCCCACCTGACTGTCTATTAGGCTGGTGTTCTCGATTTTGCCGCCTTTTGTGATCAAGTCAACTGCAATAGATCCATTATCTTTATCAAGCTCTGTTTCAGATTGATAAATATTGGCTTTGACATCCACTAAGTTACTGGCTGGGTTGTAGCCATACTCTAGCGTATAGGTATCACGGCTTTGTTTCCAAGGTACGACAGGGTTCCAACCGTTTTCATCAGTCAATGGAAAATCTGCTCGGTTTGGGTACATACCATCATTTTCAGTACGGCTAAAACTACCACTGACATGATGGCTGTCACCTAAATAGGTGCCTGCTTTTAACAAAATACTCTCTGTATCACCATCTGACGTTTGAATATCACGACCAGCACCATCTTCACCTGCTTCAGATGAGCGTTTGCCATAATAAGCCAATAAATCAACTTTTTCTGTCGGTGCAGCAAATACGGTCGCTGAGGTTAACAGCTCATCATTGTTACTGCCGTAGCCTGTATGGATTTTTGCGCCTATCTTTTGATCGACATCAAGCAAGTCTGCAGCATCGACTGTCTCAAAAGCAACCGCACCACCAATTGCATCATTACCTAGAGTAACTGAATTATTACCCACTGAAACTTCAGAGCGCTTCAACAAGTCTGGGTCAATGACTAAATCTCCAGCATGGTGGAATGCATAGCCTTCTTGACGAGCACCATCAACAGTCACTTTTAAATTCGTATCATCAAACCCACGGATACGTACACGTTGATTAACTGCCGTTGTACCGCCTACTGAAGCGCCTGGTACGCCGTCTAAAAAGTCATTCAAAAGACTCGCTTGCCCTGCAGGTATATACTGGGTCGAATCAACAGAATCCGTTTGCGCGTTATCGCGTACTGAGCTATTCGCTGTTACAGTGATAGTCTGTAACGTTGTATTTGGCACGTCTGATGCCGTTGCGGCACTAGCAGCCTGTGTCCACAATACAGCAGCAACACCTATAGACAATACTGTCAATTGACTAGATAGCTTTGACAACTTCACTTCGCGCATAACAAACTCACTTTATTTACTATAAGAAATTAGAATTATTTTTAAAAGTTACTGTCAAACAACTTTTTAAATAGTGCCTACCGAAATACTCGAAACCTCAAAAACACTTATATACGAATAACATTATAAATATTAATGATAATGATTAGCATTTAAATAATGAAAAGCATAATAACTAAGTATTAACAATTTGGCAATAATTAATGTTAGAAATTTCTATCGTGAATATTATTGATGGGTAAAATGCACAAAACGATACTAGAGCACTGGTGCATACCACCTTTGATACTCTGCTAGTTACCGCTATAGACTGCAAACGTGTCAAGTCTGCCTTTATTTTTCAAGTAAGTTACCAACGATTTTGCCTATCACTTGTTTTTCTTGTACTGCTGTACTAGAATACTGAAACAAGATAGTCCTTTGGAGGACATTCGCTCAGTAAGCGACCTATCTACTTTCTTTGGCTAAGACTACTTATTATGACTACCGATCCTTATCAGAGCTTAGTAAAACATTTGACAAACTGTACTGATAGCACAGATATCGAAGCACTACTCAGTGCACTGCTAACTGATAAAGAACAGCACGATATCGCCAACCGTATACGTATTTTTGACTTGCTGGATCGCGGTATCACCCAACGTGATATCTCCGAGCAATTAGGGGTTGGTATCGCCACTGTCTCTCGCGGTGCAAAGGCCAAACAGAGCCACGATGTCAGCGCATTACTGACTACTCATAGAGACTGCTCTTAAGCACTCTGATGATACTATTTAGCTTTTTACTCTCACATTTATCAATCGACACATATTTGAATTTTTTCGGACTTTGTTATGACCTCTATTACACGCATACAGACTAAACCTGCACCTATCGATATCCCAAGCAAGCCCCAGCGTATCAAGCTGACGCAAGATATCGATTTTTTTGCACTATTCAAGCGTATCGAAAGTGCTTTTGATACCTGCTATTTGCTCGAATCATTAGGCGAAGACAGCCATATATCGCGCCATCATGCGATTGGTTTTGACCCTGTTACGACTATTGCTGCACTAGATCGCAACACGCTTGCGATTATCGATAACCAAACTGCTGAGACAAGTTATTATCAAACCGACAACCCTTATCAACTGCTACGCGATATAACGCCGCAACATGTCATCGCTCGTGATCAAAGTGGTGGTCTGGTCGGTTATTTAGGTTATGACTGCGTGAACTTTTTTGAACCAAGTCTTAATGCGAAGGCCAGTGAAGACTTTGAACCATTCAAGTTTGGCGTCTATCTAGATGGATTGACGCTAGATAAAATGACTGGGGAAATCTTCTATTTTTATTACCCGACCGATCAACAAGAAAGCCGCATCGAGCAAATCAAAGCCCTACTCGATGAACCAACGCCTAGCTATGATGCACCTAAAATTGAGTTCTTAGGTGATGGTATGAGCCAAGAGGAGCATGCCAATGTGGTTATGCAAGTCAAAGAAGACATCATCTCTGGTCGTATCTTTCAGTGCGAAGTCGGCTTCAAATCCAAGTATCGTATCGTTGGTGACAAAATGCCGATTTACGAAAAACTTCGTGCCGTCAATCCATCGCCGCACATGTATTTTATGAAATTTGCTCAACAGTGCATCATTGGTGCTTCACCTGAACTACTGTTCCGCTTGCGTCAGGGTGAAATGGAAACCTATCCGCTCGCAGGAACTGCCAAGCGCGGCGCTGATGTGATCGAAGATCGTAAGCTTGCTCGCGCATTGCTCAACGATGACAAAGAAATTGCCGAGCACAATATGTTGGTCGATTTACATCGTAACGATATTGGCCGTGTGGCACGATTTGGGACGGTAAAAGTACGTAGCTTGATGGATATCAAACGCTTCTCCCACGTGCAGCATATATCGTCTGAAATCGTTGGTATTTTGCACCCGAACGAAGATATGTTCAGTGCCCTTGCCAGCAACTTCCCTGCTGGTACCTTGTCAGGTGCACCTAAAGTGGAAGCTATCAAAGTAATTAACGAGCTAGAGCCAGATGGTCGCGGTGCTTACGGCGGTGCATTAGGATCGTTTAATTTCAACGGTGACTGTATCTTCGCCATTCCTATTCGTAGTCTCTTCGTTAGTGGCGAGTCTGCCTATGCACAAACTTGCGGTGGCAACGTTTATGACTCAAATCCAGCCGATGAGTACCTAGAGATTCAGCGCAAACTGTCTGCAATGAAAGTCGTATTAGACAGCTTTATGCAGCCATAATTAGCATCAACTGTAATTCGTATCTTGACTATATTTTACCTAGCTATATTTTTACAAAAGAGTTTATGACCCATGAATGTTTTAATTATCGATAACTACGATTCGTTTACCTTTAATCTCTACCAGTACGTGGGCGAGATTTTACAGACTTTAGGCAGTGATAAAGAAGCCAGCGTCATCGTTAAACGCAATAACGAAATCACCTTAGCAGATGTGCAAGCGATGAACCTTAACAGAATTATTATCTCACCTGGCCCTGGCTCCCCTGATGATCCAGCGTACTTTGGTATATGTAGCGAGGTCATTGAGACACTAGGTAAGACTGTGCCGTTACTAGGTGTCTGCCTAGGTATGCAAGGCATCGCTCACGTATTCGGTGGTGACGTCATACGTGCCAGTGTACCGATGCATGGTAAGGTTTCATCGATTCGCCATGATGGTGCTGGTATATATCAAGGCTTACCACAAGAGCTTGAGATCATGCGCTATCACTCGCTAGTGGTTAAAGCCGACACTATCCCAAGTTGCCTGACGATCACTTCAGTGGTCGCCAATGACAGCCGTGCTGAACTGAGCTTTGCCGAATCAGCATTGACTGGTGATGAGGTTATGGGATTGGCTCACAAGGACTATCCTATCCAGGGTGTACAGTTTCACCCTGAGTCATTTGCTACTGAAGGCGCTAAGCGATTACTAAGTAACTTCTTGCTACAGGTATAGATCTGTATGACTACTCCTATGTCTGTTTCAGGCCTAAATAAGTCCAACTTACTCGGACGTACTACGTTGCTCTTGAGCGTAATATTGTCTACTTCTGTCAGCTCAGCGGTAGAACCTGTACAGGCAAACTTTACATTAGGAATGGACATCCAAGGTCAACGTCTCAACCTCTATGAGAGCTGTGCAGAAGGGAGCGTGACTTGCAACAGTATGCTGCTAGTCGCTCCCGATTTAGGACGGCTATTGCAGACAACACAAGAACCTAGCAAATCACCCTATGCTGTTAAGTACTACTCTGCGCAAACCAAACATAGCTTATGTAAAGATGGCGTGACCCCTTGTGGATTTCAGGGTTATACCTTTGAGGGCGAAGATTTTGATGGGTTTATAGATACATCGAACCATAAAATATCTATAAGAAGTAAATGGACAGTCGATACCTATAGTGCCACCTATAAAGAAAATGCAACTTATCTGCCATTAGCCTCACAACCTACTCTAGTTGACCAGATATATAATACGTCTGATAAAGTATTGAATGAAAGTTACAGAGTAACGCGAAATGAAGTCAGACGCTTGTACGGTAGAGATATGGCGGCTGATCTTAAAAAAGAGCAGACTCAGTGGGTAAAACAGCGATCAAAAAACTGTGGGGCTAATACGGATCACTTACCAAGAACCCAAGTGGAAAAAGCGTGCTTTATTCAGCGAAATGCTCTCCGAGAGCAAACATTCTTTTTATGGATTGATTAACAGAGACTATAGAAATAAGAAATGATGCGAACAGGAATGGAATATTCGTCAATGATTCGGTATTTTTTAGATGGTTTAGCATTTTTTTAGCAAGTGCCAGCTACTTTTGCTTCTTTTAGATGACTATTGATTGAATTTAAGACACGCCCTAATAGCTACTTATTCTCTTTTAGTGATAAACTGAAGAAACAAACAAAAGACAGCCTTTAATCAGGTTGTCTTTTCTTATTTCAGTATTGCTTGGAGAGCTTGTATCAACAGCAATCTTACAAAACCTTATGTCACTTAGCTCCTAAGAAGGAAATAGTATGGCAAACATCGATAGCGGAACGACCCATTCCCATCAATCATGGCTAGGCACCATTCAAATCATTACGGCTGCTATTTGCTGGGGCACATTAGGTATATTCTCAACTTACCTAAATCAAATTGGATTTAGCGGTTGGCAAGTAACGATATTACGTATCGTCACGGCGGCCTTTATCGTTTTAGCCATGCTACCAAAACTGTGGCCGCATCTCATCAAATTACAGCCAAAACAGTGGATTGGTTTGGCGATGCAGTCTTTGATAGGCGTACTTGGTATGTCTGTCTGCTATTTTTTTGCGGTCAGTTACGTTGGTGCTGGCCCTGCCGTTGCCTTGCTCTATACCGCACCTGTGTTTAGTTTATTGTTTTCGAAATTCTTACTGAGTGAGTCCATTACTCGAAAATCAGTGTTGCTAGCACTCATGGCAGTGTTAGGTGTGGGCTTAACGATGTTAGGCGAGCAAGCAAAAGTTAACTGGGGTATTCTACTCGGCCTGTCAGCAGGAATGTGTTATTCGCTATATGGCGTATTGGGCAAGCGCGCGATGCATTACGCTCACCCCGCTCCCTTGGTATTTTTCACCTCTATTATCATTAGTGCTGGCGTATTACTATTCTTGCCTGAGACTTACAACACTTATGATCAGCTAGTAAGCCTTCCCTTAATGACTTGGGGTTACGTTTTAGGATTGTCATTGTTAGGAACGGTTGTGCCATTTGGTCTATATATGAAAGCATTGGAAAAACTGCCTGCCACTCGTGCCTCGGTGTTTACGATTTTTGAGCCATTGACTGCGATTGCACTTGCTATGCTGTTACTACATCAGTCTTTATCTTGGATTCAGTATCTAGGCGTGGCGCTTATTTTACTAGCAGCTTTATTAAATGCTGTGTTAAATGGTACTGCTCCTCGCGTCCCTCGTTGGTTAAAACAACGACAAAAGGTATAGTGTTACTGGCTGCCTATACAGAATATATTTGACCTACTTTGACAAAAGAAAGCCCCAACCATGGCATCATGATTGGGGCTTCTTGTTTTATTACATACGCAAAAACAAACGTTTTTACTGCTCAATACGTTGCAAAAATGCCTGCGTACGAGGGTGCGTTGAGTCTTCAAACAGCTGTTTGGCACTGCCTTCTTCGACCACATGACCGTCCTCAATCAGTACCACATGATCCGCCACATCGCGGGCAAAGTTGATTTCGTGCGTCACCACGACCATCGTCCAACCTTCAGACGCTAACTGTTTCATGGTCTCAAGAACATCTTGTACCAATTCTGGATCAAGCGCAGAGGTTGGCTCATCAAACAGTAGTAAGGACGGCTCAATAGCAAGCGCACGAGCAATACCAATACGCTGCTGCTGACCACCAGATAACTGGAACGGATAAAGATCCGCCTTGTCTGACAGCCCAACTTTCTCTAATAGTACGAGAGCTTGCTCACGGGCCTGTGCTTTAGTTTGTCCTTGTACTACTGTCGGCCCAAGCATTAGGTTTTCAACCGCTGTCTTATGTGGGAACAAATTATAAGACTGAAACACCATACCTGACTTACGCTGTAGGGCTAGTAGTGATTTTTTGCTTGGCTTAGTCGCAAAGTCGACGCTCAAACTATCGTCATCAAAAGCAATCACACCTTGATCAGGAATCTCTAGCGCATTTAAACAACGCAAAAAGGTGGTTTTACCCGATCCTGAAGGCCCTAATATTACGACTACCTTGCCTTTGTTTATGGTCAAGTCGATGCCTTTTAGCACCTGATTGCCACCGAAGGCTTTATGAATATTAGTGACTTTGATCATAAAAATTCCTGTTGTACTGGTCTCTATTTGTGACTTGTTTATTCGTGAGCACTTGTATAACTAATAATTCTGCAGCTAATGAAATATGGCTAATAACTATTCAACCATCAATTATTTTGCCACATAACGATCTAGCCTAGTTTCAAGCTTGCCTTGGATAAAAGTCAAGAATAGACAGATACCCCAGTAGATAATCGCTGCTTCTGTATAGACCAACATAAACTCATAGTTACGAGCCGTGATAATCTGCGCTTGTTTGAATAGCTCAGTGACCAACACCAGTGACGCCAGTGAGGTATCTTTTACCAAACTGATAAAGGTATTAGACAACGGCGGCACCGACACTCTAAGTGCCTGCGGTAAAATCACGTGACGAAAATTCTGTAGATACGTCAAGCCAACCGTCGATCCTGCTTCCCACTGCCCTTTTGGTATCGATAAGATCGAAGCACGCACTGTCTCCGACGCGTACGCACCGATGTTCAAAGAGAACGCAATAATTGCAGAAGGAAAAGGATCAAGTTTTACCCCGACACTTGGCAGACCATAGAAAATAATAAACAACTGAACCAGCATCGGCGTACCGCGAATTGCGGACACATAGATACGGGCAAGCCGATAAATGACTTCATGGAACCAACTTGCGCGCGGAACGATACGAATCAATGCTACTGTCAGTGCAATGGCTATACCAATCGCAAACGATATCAATGCCAGCGGTATCGAATAATAAATACCGCCTTTGAGCATTGGCCAAAACGACGAGATGACAATCTGCGCTCGATCAGGACTCATAAATGGCAATACTGCCAATAAGTCCGCGAACCATGATGTAGACATTACAGAAGCTGACATGATAGAAACTGACATTATTTTTGTTGACTTATATCAGCACCAAAGAACTCTTCACTAAGCTTAGTGAGTGTGCCTTCATCAGCCAATTCAGCCATTGCTCCATTCAGTTTTTCTACGACTTCATCGTCCCCTTTAATAAGCACTAGACCTGAACCACGTAACTCACTAGCAGGTGCCGTCAGTTTGATCTCAAGATTTGCATCTGGGAATTTTTTGAGATAATCCAATACTGCTAGATTGTCGTTCATTGTAAAGTCAGCACGATCTTGCTTTACTAATTGAATCGCTTGCGCCATACCATCAACAGGAACGATCTCTGTGCCATAACGTTCTGCAAGTTCACCATAGTTACTGCTAAGTGATTGCGCAGTACTTAGACCTTTTAGACCTTCCCACGAGCTATAACGATTGTCATCAGTAGGTGCCAATACTACCGCACCTGACCAGCTATAAGCCGTTGCTTTGTCATACTTTGCTTTACGCTCAGGCGTGGTCAAACTAACTTGGTTAGCCACCATATCGAAACGTCCTGAATCCAAACCCGCCAACATCGCATCCCATTGGGTTTCTTTGAACTCAACGTCGACGCCTAGTTTATCAGCGACTGCACGTGTGACTTCAACATCATAACCCGTTAGTTTGCCACTCTCATCATGGTACGTGAATGGAGGGTAAGTACCCTCTGTACCGACGTTGATAGTGCCGCCATTATTAATACGTTGTAGCAAATCAGAACCGCCTGTAGCAGTGCTGTCAGTCGCACTGGTATCGGCTTCATTGGTAGTAGATTGACCACAAGCAGCAAGGAACATGGTGCTAGCAGCAAGGGCTAAGAGAGTACGACATTTCATAAGACGTCCTTATAAGAGTGAATAAATAAAGTGAAAACGCAAAATGCTAATAAGACACACAGCGCTAATAAAATGTACGATGCTAATAAATAGGGCAAGCCGATACAAGAGAACAATATAAACTCCCCTGCAATGTTCGGCTTTGGCTGCCCGATTTGAGGCTATTCGGGCTATTTTTCAATACTATTTCTATATTATATTTCAATTTTTAACGATTGTTCAAATATTATAGCTACTCTAGTAAATAGCCACTTCAATAAACAGCTACTTCGGCAAACAGTCATTTAGATAAATAGCAGCTTATGAATATAGTAACTTACTTTGAGCATGACAACGTACAAAATTATTGAGCAAGCACTTGACCACAACTAACTATAGTTATAGCTCGCCTGAAAACTGATAACGATCACCAGCATGCCACATTTTTACAAAGGTAACGACCTGACCTGCTGAGTAAGTTTGCCGGCGCAACACAAGCGTTGGTGACTGCGGCGCAATTTGCAAAAATTCAGCGATATCATCAGGAGCTGCTAATGCTCGAATAGTGTAGCTACCGCTCTCTAGAGGGCTTTTGGCAATTAAGTAATCACTGGTATTGACCACACTAAAATCTTGATCGATAAACTGTGGCACTTTTTTTGCATCGACCCAGCGTTCCTCAAATTGTATGGGCTGACCATCGGCAAAGTGAATGATTTTTACTTCATATAGTACAGGTGTATCGCTAGCGTTCGTATGAGTACTTGTATTAAAAAGTGCGGTTGTTTCATCGATGCCAAATTTGCGACGCAACTCATTATCAAGCATATCAGCGGTAATGGCACGCTTACTCACGACCTTTGCTTCATAGTCACGATTGGCAGATTTTAAGTCTTCAGCAATATTGCGCACTTCTACAAATGTATGATTAAACTGCTGCTGCGCGACAAACGTCCCCGATCCCTGCCGGCGCTCTAGCACCCTCTCCTCGCTCAACTCTTTTAACGCGCGATTGACCGTCATTCGAGACACACCAAACTCTTCAGCCAGTGCCATCTCTGTCGAAATCGCGTTCCCTGCTTGCCACTTACCAGAATGAATGTTGTCTAGTATGGCATTTTTGATGCGTTGATACGCTGGAATCGTCTTTGTCATATCCGCCTTTAACTGTAAGTTGTACTAATCACAATGGCCACATGATATCACGAGACTAGAGTACAAGCCTTAGTCAAAATGTCTAAGCGTTTAGTCTTAACCGAGTTAATCACAAAAATAATGTGGCTATCCATAAAAAAAACCTTGCATGAAAAAAGCATCTTTGATAATTTGTATATACAACTTTACGGCAGTACTAGAAAATCTGTTCTATTAATTCGATATTTATATGAATTCACGTAGAAAACTAGCCTGACTGTAAAACACTTACTCTGATTACTTTATCGCCCTATTCGCTATCACAAGGATATGATCATGACTACTGAACATGGAACCAACACAGAAACTAAGCTGACTCGCCGTGATGAGAGTCGCGAAATCGCCGCGCCCACTGGCAGCACGCTACATTGCAAAAGCTGGCTGACAGAAGCGCCGTATCGCATGCTACAAAATAACTTGCATCCTGATGTGGCCGAGAACCCAAAAAGCCTAGTCGTCTACGGTGGTATCGGACGCGCAGCCCGTAACTGGGAAAGCTATGACCAAATCTTAGAATCACTAAAAAAGTTAGAAGATGATGAAACGCTGCTAGTGCAATCTGGTAAACCAGTCGGCGTATTTCAAACACATGAGAATGCACCGCGTGTCTTAATTGCCAACTCAAACCTTGTGCCACGCTGGGCAACATGGGAGCACTTTAACGAGCTGGATCGTAAAGATCTATTTATGTACGGTCAGATGACTGCGGGTAGTTGGATTTATATCGGTACACAAGGCATCGTCCAAGGTACATATGAGACATTTGTGGAAGCTGGTCGTCAACATTATGACGGTAGCTGGGCGGGTCGTTGGATTTTGACTGCGGGTCTTGGTGGCATGGGCGGCGCGCAGCCACTAGCTGCGACTTTTGCTGGCGCAACTTCGTTAAATATCGAGTGCCAACAGTCTAGTATCGACTTCCGCTTGCGTACTGGTTATGTCGACAAGCAAGCCGATGACCTTGACCACGCTTATGAGTTAATCAAGCAACATACCGATGCGGGTGAAGCTGTCTCTATCGCCCTACTTGGTAACGCTGCAGATATCTTGCCCGAAATGGTCAAGCGCGCTAATGCTGGTGGTATGAAGCCTGACTTGGTCACCGATCAGACCTCAGCGCATGACTTAATTAATGGTTACTTGCCAGCTGGCTGGACAGTAGAAGAATGGAAAACTGCCCAAGAAGATCCAACGCAGCATGCAACATTGACTAAAGCAGCGGCCCAGTCCTGTGCCGCACATGTACAAGCAATTTTGGACTTGCAAGCGATGAATATTCCAGCAACCGATTACGGTAATAATATCCGTCAGGTTGCGTTCGATGAAGGGGTCAAAGATGCCTTTAACTTCCCAGGCTTTGTCCCTGCTTATATTCGTCCACTATTTTGCCAAGGCAAAGGTCCATTCCGCTGGGTAGCGCTATCAGGCGATCCAGAAGATATCTATAAGACCGATCAAAAAATCAAAGAGCTATTCCCTGAAAACAAACATGTCCATCGCTGGTTAGATATGGCAAAAGAGCGAATTCAGTTCCAAGGCTTGCCTGCTCGTATCTGCTGGTTAGGACTTGGTGAACGTGATAAAGCAGGTTTGGCATTCAATGAAATGGTCAAAAACGGTGAGTTAAAAGGCCCGATTGTCATTGGTCGTGATCATTTAGACACAGGCTCTGTTGCCAGCCCAAACCGCGAGACAGAGAGCATGAAAGATGGCTCAGATGCGGTATCTGATTGGGCACTATTGAACGGCATGCTGAACGTGGCAGGCGGCGCAACTTGGGTATCACTACATCATGGCGGCGGCGTTGGCATGGGTTACTCGCAGCATTCAGGTATGGTCATTGTTGCAGATGGTACGGACGCTGCAGCCAAACGCTTGTCACGTGTATTAGTTAATGATTGCGGCTCAGGCGTCATGCGCCATGCTGATGCAGGTTATGAATTAGCGATTAAAACAGCGAAAGACTATGGTTTAAACCTGCCAATGATCAAATAGTTTGTCTCTTGTCCTTATACGCTGTAACTAGGTATAAGGGCATTATCGGCGTTTTATCAAGGAGGATAATATGATTGAGCAAAATACAGCACCTGATCTACACGATGAAAATGCCATGCCATCGTCAAACAAACTGCTATCACCTACTATTGCTCTCGTACGGCTTATCGTATTCAGTGCCATCGGTTTGGTAATGTTTTTTGTGCCATTTACCATTGGTGAGAAAAGCACGATTTTGTTCGATCATGGCGCGACCTATCTGGTTACGCAGCAGCATACCCTATCTGTGACATTATTATTTTTACTCATGCTCTATGGCGTGAGTAAGCCATTTATCGATGGCTCATGGCGTAAAAACATCACTCACATGATTATGACTGCCTTCAAAGCCATTGGTCTGATATTGGCAGTAATGTATGTGGCTGACATGGCACCTGCCTTTATGATGGAAAAGGACATGCTGCCATTTTTATTTGAAAAATTGGCTCTACCAGTCGGTATGATTGTACCGCTTGGGGCATTAATATTGGCATTCTTGGTTGGTTTTGGTTTATTAGAAATGGTTGGTGTGCTCATGCAGCCAATCATGAAACCTATTTGGAAAACCCCAGGTTCATCAGCGATTGATGCCGTGGCCTCCTTTGTTGGTAGCTACTCTATTGGTTTGCTCATTACCAATCGTGTGTATTTGCAAAAGCAATATTCAGCGCGTGAAGCCATTATCATTGCGACTGGGTTTTCGACTGTATCAGCGGCGTTTATGGTGATTGTTGCCAAAACGCTTGGCCTGATGGATTTCTGGAATGTGTTCTTTTGGTCTACGCTAGTGATTACTTTTATTGTTACTGCAATTACTGCTCGTATTCCGCCTATTAGCCTCTTTGATGATCATGTCGAACGCCCCGCTTTAGACCATAAACGTGGCACACGATTGGCTGCAGCGTTTGATTTGGGTTTATCCACTTCCCGCCATGCAACCGACCTCAAACAAATATTGTGGTCTAACTTTCGCGACGGTCTAACGATGGCAGCCGCTATCGTGCCCTCCATCATTGCTGTTGGCTTGACAGGCTTGCTATTAGCAAAATATACGCCTGTCTTTGACGCATTAGGCTTGCTTCTTTATCCATTCACATCGCTCGGCGGCTTACCAGAACCGCTAGTTGCAGCTAAAGGGATGTCAGCAGGATTGGCTGAAATGTTCCTGCCAGCATTATTACTGAGCAATGCTGACATATTAACGCGCTATGTGGCAGGGGTAATCTCCATCAGCAGTGTCCTGTTTTTTTCTGCCATGATTCCATGCGTGCTTGCTACCGAAATCCCTATCTCTGTTGGCAAAATGGTCATCATTTGGTTTGAGCGCGTGGTACTCAGTATTTTGTTGGCTGCGGCTTTTGGTCATTTAGCGATATATTTCAATTGGATTGGCTAAAAAATTCGAACCTGACAATCCTATCACGATCGCTAAAAACACTTAAAAAACGCCATTTTAGTAAAGATATGAATTAAAAATAATATAACTTATAACATTAGGATTACCCCTATGAACAACATCAAACCGTTAACCCTACACCCTCGCCAGCTCAGCTTTGCGATGCTGCGTGATATTTATAATCAGCCTGTCATATTGACACTGCCTGAGAGCGCTTATGAAGCGATAGATGCCTCGCACGAAGATGTACGAACCATCATTGCACGAGACAAAAGCGCTTATGGTATCAATACTGGTTTTGGCCTATTGGCAAAAACGCGTATCAGTGATGACCAACTTGAGCTACTTCAGCGCAATCTGATCATTTCTCACTCAGTAGGCACTGGTGAAGCACTACCAGACGGCGTGGTTCGATTGATTATGGTCATGAAAGTTGCTAGCTTGGCTCAAGGTGTCTCTGGCGTACGTCGCGAAGTGGTAGACGGCTTACTTGGGCTAATCAATAATCAAATCACCCCACATATCCCAGCCAAAGGATCTGTTGGCGCATCTGGTGACTTAGCGCCATTGTCGCACATGACGCTAGCGATGATGGGCGAAGGCCATGTCTATGTCGACGGTAAAAAAATACCTGCTGCTGACGCCCTAGCGCAGCATGGACTTGAGCCAATCACATTGGCAGCTAAAGAAGGCCTTGCACTTATTAATGGTACGCAAGTCTCAACCGCGCTCGCATTACGTGGTTATTTCTTAGCGCGTGATTTACTCGAAACCGCGACCATCGTTGGTTCATTATCAATTGATGCGGCAAAAGGATCAGACTCCCCATTTGATGCGCGTATTCATGAAGTGCGTGGCCATCATGGTCAAATCGAAATCGCCAAAGCACACCGTCAGCTAATCAAAGGCAGTGCCATTCGTGCCTCACACGACGGCGAGCAAGACGACAGGGTTCAAGATCCTTACTGCTTACGCTGTCAGCCGCAGGTCATGGGTGCCTGTCTTGATATCATCAACCAAGCAGGAAAAACTTTACTCATCGAATCCAACGCAGTGACTGACAACCCGCTTATCTTCAATAACGAAGACGGCCCAGTTGCCATATCAGGTGGTAACTTCCATGCTGAGCCAGTTGCCTTTGCTGCTGATATCTTGGCTCTGGCAATCGCCGAGATTGGTTCTATGTCTGAACGCCGTGTGGCCTTGCTTATCGATGCGACGCTATCGGGTGGATTACCGCCGTTCCTAGTGGATAACGCTGGGGTAAACTCAGGCTTTATGATTGCCCATGTGACCGCCGCCGCACTGGCCTCAGAAAACAAATCTATCGCCCATCCAGGTAGTGTCGATAGTATCCCAACTTCCGCTAACCAAGAAGACCACGTGTCTATGGCAACCTATAGCGCCCGTCGTCTACATGAGATGGCACAAAATACCGCGACCATCGTTGGTATTGAGCTATTGGCTGCTAGCCAAGGCATCGACTTCCATCGCGGATTAGATACCTCAGAGCCGTTGACTATCGCCCACCAAAAACTACGTGAGCAAGTGACTTTTTATGATAAAGATCGCTATCTAGCACCTGATATTGAAGCAGCCAAGCAGTTGGTATTAGACGGTACGCTTGCAGAACATTGGCAGTCACTACGCAGTGACTGGTATGAGTCTAAATAAAGATTGATTGACGGAGAGCAGCGATGACGACAGCGATAACCACAGCAACGACTACCACACGCATTAGCCACACAGCTGCTGATATGACTCAGTGGACAGGTCGTGCAGAGCCATTTGAGACTGTGCGCGCCCGCTATTGGTATCAGCTTGCTCAGCCCTATGAGAAACAACATATTGGGCTAATCGGCTTTGCTTGCGATCAAGGCGTCAGACGCAATCAAGGCCGCGTGGGTGCTAGACACGCCCCGCCATTAATTCGTCGAGCGTTTGCCACGCTGCCAGTCATCGCTGACTTGCAACAACGTTTTGATGGTCAAGTATTAACCTTATTGGGTGACGCTGGTGACATTCATTGTCACGACGATGATGATTTTGCCAACAGCACTCTTGAGCAGGCACAGGTTAAATATGCTGATGAAGTCAGCACTATCATTAAGCAAGGCGGCTTACCCATCGGCATTGGTGGTGGACATGCCATTGCTTATGGTAGCTTTTTGGGGTTATGGCAAGCCCTAGAACATACAAGCAAAGCGAATATCAGCACAAACACAGTGCCTACTATCGGAATTATTAATTTTGATGCTCATCTTGATATTCGTCAGTCGGATGTTGCCACTTCTGGGACACCGTTTCGCCAAATTGCCGAACATCTTGATACGTATGAACAGCCTTTTCATTACTGCTGCATAGGCGTGAGTCGGTTTTCCAACACAGCGGCGCTGTTTGATCGCGCTGAGCAATTGGGCGTACAAGTCATTAGCGATGAGGACTGTTATTATAAGCCTTGGGACGAACTTGCTGAACAGGTAAAAAGATTTATCGATCAGGTTGATGTGGTTTATCTGACCATTGATATGGATTGCTTGCCATCTAGTGTCGTTCCGGGGGTCAGCGCACCTGCCGCTTACGGCATTGAGATTGGGTTCGTTGAGCGCATGGTAAAAACTATCATGGCCACAGGTAAAGTAAAAATGTCTGACATTGCCGAGATTAATCCTACTTTTGACGTTGATGGTCGTAGCTGCAAGGTTGCTGCTCGACTGCTAGCCACTATTGTGGAGCAGCACTTGCTTGTCGCTTAGATTTTACCCACAACGATCACTGACTTTACAATAATCAGGAGCATATTATGCATCCATCAAAAAACTCTGCATTGAAAAATACTACAGAACAGACACTAGATGAGTCTACTATAACGTCTTTTGATCACATTATTATTAATGCCAATATCGCGACTTTTTCAGAGCAATATGGTTTCGATATTTATGCCAATAATCACGCTAATAGCATTCCATACGGTCAGCTACTTAACGCGGCTGTCGGTATCAGAAACAGTAAGATTGCTTGGATCGGTACACAGGATCAGGTCACTGCTCATTTGCCTAAATATCAAGATAGCCAAATCACAGATGTAGATGGTAAATGGATAACCCCAGGACTGATCGACTGCCATACGCATATTGTCTACGGTGGTAACCGTAGCAATGAATTTGAAGCGCGTCTGCAAGGCGCTAGCTATCAGGATATTGCAGCACAAGGTGGCGGTATTGTTGCGACAGTCGATGCTACACGCTCCGCTAGTATTGAATCGCTATTTGCACAGAGTGAGAAACGCTTAGTCGCGCTCATAAAAGAAGGTGTCACCAGTATCGAAATCAAGTCTGGTTATGGTTTGGACTTAGACACTGAACGCAAAATGCTCACAGTTGCCCGCCAGCTGGGAGAAAAATACGACATTCATGTGAACACCACTTATCTGGCTGCACATGCACTACCTCCCGAGTACAAGTCTCACGAGCAGGATCGCTCGGACGACTATATCGAGCAAGTCTGCGAGTGGCTGCCTATTTTGCATTCAGAAGGTTTGGTCGATGCGGTCGATGGTTTTTGTGAAAATATTGCCTTTAGTAGCGAGCAAATCAGACGAGTTTTTGAAGTGGCTCGCTCATTAGATCTACCAGTCAAACTACACTCTGAGCAATTATCCGATATAGGTGGTAGTGCTTTAGTTGCTGAATATAACGGACTATCAAGCGACCATCTGGAGCATTTATCAGAAGAAGATATCAAAAAAATGGCCACTAGTAATACCGTTGCCGTCATACTGCCAGGGGCGTTTTATACGCTACGTGATACTAAACTGCCTCCCATTGAGGCGCTACGTAAACACCAAGTACCCATGGCGCTTTCTACCGATTGTAATCCTGGCACTTCACCCCTCACCTCGCTTTTATTAACGATGAACATGGGCTGCACACTATTTTATTTGACCACTGAAGAGGTTTTAGCTGGGGTTACGGTTCATGCAGCCCAAGCACTGGGACTACTTAATAAAGGTAAAATAGAAGTCGGCTGTGATGCTGATTTAGTACTATGGGATATCGCTCGTCCTGCCGACTTGGCTTATCAGATGGGGCTAAACCCTATCCAAGGCGTTATGGTACAAGGCACATGGCGCAAGACAGTGTAATCTTCCCACCTTGACTTATTACTAAAAAAGCCACTAGCTGACATGTTCAGCTGGTGGCTTTTCGTTTGGTTTATCTAGAGATCTTTACTAGCTCTTATACTTGTTGGCAAACGTCTCGCCTGTATTGGCATCCACATTAATACCGACGATCTCATTGCCTTTTAATAAGTCAACTTTATAATACAGAGGATGACCATCATAGTCGCGATCTGCTTCAAATTCGACATCTAATATCATACCGCCTACGTCTTTTTCAGCGATACCTATCGCGCTCATCACATTTACTTTTGCACGGCTCTGTACGTTATAGTCGCTAATATCACCACGATCTAATTGCTCAGTATCCGTACTAACAACTGCTCCCGTAATAGCATCAACGATTACTTCGTAGCTATCGCTAGCCGTACTAAACTCTATTTCATATACGCCGTTTTCTGTGTCATCGTCGTCCTCATCATAATCGACACCGATGAGCATACCTGATGCATTTTCGGTTGCAATCGTAATCGCTTGCTTTAGACCAACCTTGTTATCTTTTGCTGATGTGACTTCGGTAGATAGGTTTGTTTGAGCGGCTATCACAGTCGTGCTCATAGTACCCACTGTCAGCGCAACGATCAAACTCGCACCTAAAGTGTTCAACTTCATATTTTTAGACAGTTTTTCCATTGTCTTATCTCCTGCATTTGTGACTTACTTTATTCACCAAGTTGTTACGTTTAATCCATTAGTAGACTTTGGCTTCGTTATTCGCAGATATATGTTAGCTAGGTTTTCTACTCACTGTAGAATGAAAAAGTATCAAAGTGTAGTTACTTTGTTTGAGTACCCAATCTAGGTGCATTGCCGATAAAAATATTTATTTCCGATTAGCAATGGCTATTGTTTCGACAAATGTTTCGACAAAAAAATGCTGCGTGTGCCTAAAGAAAGCAAACGCAGTATCGACTATTTCAATAACTAGATGGTTGTAAGGAATGCTAGTTTAAAATACCAAATGCGACCAACGCGTCAGCCACACGTTTAAAACCAACCATATTGGCACCAGCCATATAATCAACATAACCGTTGTCAGTTTGACCATACTCTGCTGAAGCGTTTGCAGCACTATCATGGATATCTTTCATGATACCTTTTAAGCGCTCATCAACTTGCTCAAAGGTTTGATATTGACGGACAGAATTTTGAGACATTTCAAGCGCCGATACCGATACCCCGCCAGCATTGGCCGCTTTACCAGGTGCATAATGAACGCGGTTCAGACGAATATAGTCAATCGCTTCTGCAGTAAGCGGCATATTAGCGCCTTCGACCACATATTTGATACCATTTTCAACTAATAGCTTAGCGTCTGCTTCATCAACTTCGTTTTGAGTAGCACATGGAATCGCAATATCTGCCTCAAACTGCCAAGGTTTTTGTTTGGCAAACCACTCACCACCGTAGATGTCGACATACTCTGCTAGTGGTTTATGCTGTTGTTTTTGTTTTTTTAGCCAAGTTATTTTTTCTTGATCAAAACCTTTTTCATCATGCAAGACCCCTTGTGAGTCAGAGACAGTTATTGCCATACCACCAAGAGCATTTACCTTTTCGGCGGCATGCAATGAAACATTACCTGCTCCTGATATCAGCACTTTTTTACCTTTAATAACGTCATTTTGGGCGATGAGCATATTTTCTAAGAAATAGACCGCACCGTAGCCAGTCGCTTCTGTACGCATCAAGCTACCACCAAAGCCCACGCCTTTTCCTGTGATAACACCTGTAGATTCACGCGTTAAGTTCTTATACATCGCAAACATATAGCTGACTTCTCGACCGCCGACGCCGATGTCACCAGCAGGCACATCCATATCCTTGCTAACATAATGATGTAGCTCACGCATGAAAGCGTAGCAAAAACGACGAATCTCGCTATCTGTTTTACCTTTAGGGTCAAAGTCTGACCCACCTTTGCCGCCACCAATAGGCAAACCAGTTAGGGCGTTTTTAAATATTTGCTCAAAACCTAAGAACTTCAATACAGACTGATTGACAGTAGGATGAAATCTAAGACCTCCCTTATAAGGCCCTAAAGCATTGCAGAACTGCACACGCCAGCCACGATTCACTTGTACCGTGCCCTGATCATCTTCCCAATTAATCCGAAAACCAAATACCCGATCGGGCTCTACCAAACGCTCAAACACCTTTAATGTACTATACTCAGGATGCGCATCGTATAAAGGCTGAATGGTAACCGCCACCTCTTTTACTGCTTGAATAAATTCTGGCTGATGGGCGTAACGTGCTTCGACTTTTTGGATGGCTTCACTGATGCTCATATGTCTCTTCCTTAGAATAAAAGTGGTGGTAGTAATTATTGATAGTAACTATTTACATCGACGCCATAACGTATGCGAGTAGATAAGAGGACTATAAACGTTGATGTAAAACTGAAAACGCCCCTATACAAGATATGCATAGAGACTAATGGGATTAGAGTAGCTGACTAAATTTGTCTTTTTATAGCGGATTTAGAGGTGACAACATTTTTTATCTCATAAATATATATCATCTTTAATGCTTATAAGTCTAGTAAATATCTTCGTCATAAGCATCTATAAGCAATTTTTGTTGGCTAAATTTTAGCAGTTCCGTTTAATAGCAAAGGCGGACATTAATTGATAGTTACAAAAAAGTTTTTATTCGAAAATACAAAGTACTTTGATAAATTTCTAACCGTTCATCAACCAAACATTATAAAAAAACGGTTACCTGCCTTAAAAAATACGGTTAAGAGGTGGTTATTTGATGATAAAAGGCAAAAAAGTCCGAAAAATTCACTTTTAATTGAGTAAGTATATATCAATATTATTGGTAAGGAATTATAATACCTTTCTTAAAACAAGGGTATTTTTGACTAACTTTGTTAGCTCATCAATAAAAAACCACACACCAGTACAGAGAAAGCGATATGCGTACAGATTCATTTCAGCAGATATTGGAAGACTTAAACAGTTCATCAGCAGATGTAGAAGCATCTGCCCTAATCTCTAACGATGGTCTTATGATTGCTTCAGCTCTACCAACCGGCGTGGATGAAGATCGCGTGGGTGCTATGTCAGCCGCATTACTGTCATTGGGCGACCGTGCAGGCCGCGAGTTGGCACGCGGTAGTATCGATCGCATTATGATTCAAGGCGAAAAAGGCTATGTCATTATGACCTCATCAGGCGATGAAGCCGTACTTACCATCATGGCAAAACCCAATGCCAAACTTGGCTTGATATTTCTAGATATTAAGCGCGCCTCAGAAGCGTTGGCAAAGCTCATTTGATTAGCGGTTAACGAGTGAATTTAGGCTTTTTGATAAGTACTATATCTATTTGCTTGTTAATCCTTATGAATATTAATCATTATAAATATAACGACCAACGAAGGAGATGACCATGGGTTCTCCAATCCCTGATGCACACAAGCCCGATATGCCTGCTGAGCAAATCACGATGACCTATCATGATGGCACCTCACGAACTGTCTATGATACTGGTATAGAACGTCCCTACCCAGATGGTAAACTGATTGTCTCGCGCACTGATTTAGACGGCATACTGACACATGCCAATGATGCTTTTGTCGAAATTAGTGGCTACACGATTGATGAGTTAATTGGTCAACAGCATTATATTTTGCGTCATCCTGATATGCCAAAGGCCGCCTATAAAGACTTATGGAGTACTGCCGAATCTGGACAAAAATGGCATGGCTATGTCAAGAACTTATGCAAGGACGGCAGTCATTATTGGGTCTATGCCACTGTAGTACCTAACGTGCGTCACGGCAAAACCGTTGGCTACACATCAGTACGCCGCAAACCATCACGCAGTAAGATTGAAGCAGCGATGACTCAATATGCTCAAATGAAACAAGATGAGGAAGGCTAAGTCATGACGACACACAATATGTTAATCGCCCCTGATTTTTCGCCTGACCGCTTTGCAGGCTGGCATATGTTCAATACCTTGATCCAAAAACGTGCCAATCTGAACATGCATCTCAATATTCCTGCCTCTCATGCTGAGCAAGAGCAGGTCATTGGTGCCGGTGACATTCAAATCATTTACGCCAACCCTTTTGATGCAGCCACTCTCATCCGAGAGCAAGGCTATCGAGCCATTGCCCGTCCTATCGGCAAATCTGATGAGATGGTCATTGCAGCAGCGGCCAACAGTGCTATTGACCGTCTAGAAAACGTTCAAACAGGGGCTACTGTCGTGATGGCTGACAACCGAGATGTCAAACTGATTGGTCTGCGTTTGCTAGAGGCCGTCGATATAGAAGCGTCTGATCTTAGCTGGGATGTGACCGAGACCTATCAAGCAGCTGCTCGCAAAGTCATCAAAGGTGAGGCTCAAGTTGCGTTTTTCTTAGCAGAGATTTTTCATAGCTTTTCACGCCTGACCAAAACTCAGCTATCAGTACTGATCGAAAGTGACTTGGCTGATATCAGTCACGTGCTCCTTATCAAAGAAGATTTTCCTGATGCAAAAATATTCTCAGAGGCCATCCTCAATTTGCATAACGATGATGATGGTAAAGAAGCATTGGCTGAGCTTGGTATGCCTCAGGGGTTTGAGCCGATGAGCGAAGAAGATGCCGAATTTATGATTGATCTGATGCAGACGTTATTGGACTAGTCGCTTCACGCTTATATTGATATCAAGCGCTATTTCTCTGGACTAAATTATCGTTTGTTATACGACGTCATTATCACTACAGCAAGCACCGTCGTAATAGTAACGATGACAGGAGGGTATTATTATGTCTGATTCAGACCTGATCAAAGAAAATGAAAGAGTCGCGCACCGAGTATTTCGGTTTTACTCACGTAAAGTGTTTTTGGCTCCCAATAACCGTCATTTTCATGAGCAGCGCATTAACGCCGCGTTGCTATTGACGGAAAAAGAACCTCTACAAGGTGCGGTGGCAGACTTTTTTTATGGTTGCTGGTTTGATATTCCATATGATGTAAACAACTTATTTACTCGTATCAAAGATCGTTTGTATCCTCATGTCCAGCAAGGCTTTCGTGATTGTATTGATAAAAAAAGATACATCCAGCGCAATAGTATGTTGGCCACTCGTTGGAGTGTGCTGATATCCCCTTCTCTCAATGAGCAAAAACAACGGCTACGTATCAGTAGTGACGATGCCCGAGAAATTGCTAAAGATATTACCACCGAGCTGATGCAAGCGCGTGATGACGAAGACTGGGGCACGATTGAACAAATCGAAAATGAATTTTTTGCCCATTGTACTTCGCGTAATGATCGTCTCGCCTTTTCGCTGGTATGGTTCCGCTTGGGTAAAAGTGATTGGCAGTTCGATGCGCGTTGGGATGACTGCCAACAACACCTTGACCAAACCACCAAACCTTCTGCTGAACTATAAATTTCCATTTGTTTATAAATTTCATCGCACTTTCATTACTTTTTGATCACTACGGTAGCCGCTATGTCCTCTTACTTAAACGCTGAAAAAACCTATCTTACCCTGACGCCAGCTGGTATTTTTGAGGCGTTTTCACAGAACGAGCCGACTGATGAGCAGCTGGCATTACAGGATCTGCTGTCTTATGATCAGACACTGCTCGCTGCTGACTGGCTTCAGCGTTATTCTGAACAATGGTTACAAAGCTTTATAGAACAAGGCTGGATTGAAAAACTGTCGCTGCTTTTACCAGCACCCAACTTGCCATTAGACCAATTTTTGCCTTACGTTGTGGCAAGCTTGTCTGGTAAACGTCGAGCCGCGATTGGCTCTGATGAGGGGTTTTGTTTGGCGCGAGTCGGCTATAGCCAAGAAGAAGCCGACATGCTTAGTGTCGCCGCTGCTGATTTCTCAGGGTTTATGCTTCGCCAAAAACAACGTGGTTGGGCGGTAGAAAGCCAAGCAATCTCGTTTTTTCAACAGGTTGACCTACTCATTCCTGAGACCAGCTTTGTGTTTCTATGGATAGATAATGCAGGCTACGTCCTCATCATCGATGGCGAACCCTTGACCAACAGTCGCGCCTTTGTAGAGCTGGTATGGGCACTCAAAACGTCTGGGCTCAAGTTTCTTAATTAACGAAGGGCGTTCTCACGTCTTAATATTGGTCAAGACAAATAAAGTTCTGAGCAATTTGTCGTAGGTTCCCTATATACCTTGTTATTACTAATAATAGTTGAATTCAAATAATTTCGATACAAGAAAACCGAGTGCAAGTTATACATAAGTATACTTAGCGAGGGTGACGATGTAGCGGATTTATATGGATTTGACTATACCTTGCCATTGCTGCCGAGTAATCTTATATAGCACATGATTAGCAAGCGGATGAGTGGGTTTGAGCGCAGGATGGTAGAAGTTATCTTGCGTGTCAGTCATACCAATACGCTGCATAATCAGTTGCGAGCGCTTATTAACGACTGCTGTAAATGAAACCACTTCTTCAAGCCCTAGCTCAGTAAAAGCAAAATCCAAAGACGCACGGGCGGCTTCGGTAGCATACCCTTGACCCCAATAGTCACTGTGCAATCGCCAAGCAATTTCAACTGCAGGGGCAAACGACATCTCTGCATGTGTCTCATTCAAGCCTACAAATCCGATAAAGTTTCCATTATTTTTTGGATGGTCTTTTAGGCTAATTGCCCAAAGTCCCCAGCCTTTATCTTGAATTAGCTGCTGGCACTTATTGGCGATTATATCGCTTACTTTTGGGGTCAGTAGATTAGGAAAGTATTTCATTACTTCAGGGTTAGCATTCATCTCAGCGAATGGCGCAAAGTCGCTCGCTTGCCACTGTCTAAGAAACAGACGTTCGGTTTCTATCATATTTATAATTTTATTCTCTCGCATTTCGTTATTAAAAATGAATACTGTTCAAAATAAATTAAGCTAATCAGGCTAGCTGTCAAGCCAACCCTGCCTTCTAGCAAATGCTAGCTGCTCAGGCGTATCAATATCATAGCTAAGCTGGTCATTATCGACCCTACCTATTTGTTCGACAGGCAACTCTCTGATGAGGTGACGAAGCCCTTTATCCCCTGTTAGTTCTACCTTCCATTGCTTAAGCAATTTATAGTTAATTGCTAAAGGTAAACCTATGATATCAGATACCGTGTCATCTCGACTTTGATGTTTTTCTAAGCATTGCCAATTGTGATAGCGACTGGCCACTACCGTCTGCTTGCCCTCTAGCAAAGCTGTTAGATGTGGCTTATCTAATAATACTTGATCGACTCCCATGATAAGCATTCGATCGATTGAAGTCGACTCAAAAGCAGCAACTGTTTCAATACCCAAACTCAAGCTATGCGCCATACCAGTATCAGCTCGTGAGTTCATCACTATTTGAACCGTTGGGTGTTGACTGGCTAACCCTGCAATAGTACTAGCAATCAAACGATAACTATCGGGAATGACAACGACAATAACTTTCGGATGGGTAGCTATTGCCAGTCGAGTCATAAAAGTGATTAACGGCTCACCACTCTTAACAAGTAGCTGCTTGGTTTGACCGAGACGCTGACTAAGGCCACTTGCTAAGATAATGACTGCATGATTTTGGCTCTGCTGTTCAGCACTTTCTGTATGTTCAATAGTTTTTGTAAACGTACTCTTGCTCATACGACACTCTGAACAATATCAGCATCTGTACCGCTACTCACCGCTGAAATGTTTGGAAAGTTGTTATGCAAGCCACTTACTGGAGCGTTTTGATTGTGCATGACTGCATTTATCTCTGCCATGATACCAAGCGCAAGTGCCTCAGGGCCATCTCCACCCAGCTTATAACCAATCGGATAATGCAACTTATGAATGCCAGCATCCAAAATAGTAGAACTGCTAAGGTTCATGCTGATTTCATTAATCAAGCGTTTGGTACGATAGCGTGGCCCTAACTGTCCTAAGTACTTATAATTGTCTGGATGCTTGAGCAGTATCGCTAGGCGAGCACGATCTTGACTCAAGCTGTGTGACATCAGCGCAACTGCTGCGTTGTTACTCAGCTTAAGCAAAGTCTCACTGTCTTCTAAGGATAGCGACATCACAGCATCTGCTTGAGGAAATCGCATACGCGTCGCATATTGCGCGCGACTGTCTACGACCGTCACATGCCAATCTTGCAATTTAGCCATGGTCACCAGTGGCATTACATCATTACCTGCGCCACAAATTAATAAACGTACTTGTGGTTGCAGGCGTTGCACGATCCACTCTGTTATTAACTCACCGCTTTCCACTGTTATGTATTTGGCATTTTTATCAGATAGATTGTATTGTGCCAATTCCTCTGCGGTATCGTAGAGTGTACTTGAAGGATTTATTTCCTCTTGTTCTGAAATATCTCCTATACTACGGTATTCATCTAAATTAATCCGCATACCGATTTGCACATCATCACTGCTTCGCGATACAACATCTTGATGCAGATAGTCTTTAGCACGAATTAAGGTCGCCACAGTGATCGACTGCTGAGTACGTCGAACGTTCTGGATTAACTCTAACAATGGCTCAGCCGTTGCTAGTCGCTCAAATAATACATGCACTCGTCCATTACAACCCAACCCAAAATTTAGCTCACCGAAGTCTGCGTCATCTAAATCATTGCCTAAACCATCATCTAAATCGCTATCTATCTCATCACGTATATCAGACTTAGTTTCGTTAGCGCCTGTTTGCGCTTGACCATCGTCAGCATATTCAATGTCATCACCCGTTTGATAGACTTGTACATTGGCACCATTACGAGTGAGCCAAAAGGCACGTTTGATAATATGCGGCTCCAAGCAACCACCACTAATCATCCCAACTGAGCGACCATCCTCACAGATGAGCATCATCGCACCAGCACGGCGATACGCTGAACCCTCGGTACGTACGACCGTTGCCAATACAGCATCAATACCTTGCTGCTGAGCTTTGCTTGCCAGCCTAAGAATGTCAGCGACCTGATTCATAACACCTCTTATTTGGTAATTACTTTCTTGATAATGACAGTACTTCTGATTAAGTTATAAAAACCCGCTCATTAAGCGGGTTCTTGTCGTACATATGGCTCAAAAAATTACTCTGGCATTTCGTAAAGCAGCTTATCAAGCGTAATCGGAAAATCATAAACACGTACGCCAACGGCATTGTATATAGCATTAGCAATCGCAGCAGCTGCACCAGCGATGGCAGTCTCACCAATACCTTTGATATGCATTGGGTTGGTATAAGGATCATCCTCTTCGACCAATATCACATCTAACTGCGGTACATCTGCATTGACTGGTACGTGGTACTCGGCAAGGTCATGGTTACACAGACGACCGTCACGTTTGTC